>JAGAPB010000080.1 GCA_017847995.1 Oscillospiraceae bacterium | reverse complement strand
GCTGTCAGCGCGCGAGGTACGAGCCGCTGACTGATGTGGAATGCGGGCAGAAACCTGCCAAAAAGGTATTGTTTTCAGACATTCTCTGCGTTAAAAGTTTCAAAAAGGCTATACCTTGCGGCGTATCATACCGTCCCGCCCGAATTCCACATCCGTCTTGAATTTGCCTTTGGGGCAAATTCAATCCACCTTCTCCCCGGGAGAAGGCAGCGCCTGCGGCGCTATAAACAACAATTTACCGAACCAAACACACGACGGACTCCACATGGGCGCATCTTGGGAACAGGTCGGCGGCCTGGGCGTTTTTGAGCATATAGCCCCGCTCTTTCAACAGCGCCACATCCCGCGCCAGGGTGGCCGGGTCACAGGACACATACACGATCCTGCGGGGCGCAAACCGGGACAGGGCCTCGATGGCATCGGCGTTCAGGCCCTTGCGGGGCGGGTCCACGACGACCATATCCACCTTTACCCCCTGCTTTTCCAGCGAAAGGGCCGCTTCGCCGGCATCGCCGCAGAAAAACTGGGCGTTTTCGATGCCGTTGCGCTTTGCATTATCCCGGGCATCTTCCACCGCCTGGGGGATCACCTCCACGCCGATCACCTTACCTGCGGCTTTCGCCATGCAAAGCGTAATAGTGCCCACGCCGCAGTAAAGATCCAGAACGGTGTCGTTTTTGGTGATCCCGGCCTGCCGGATGGCCACCTCATACAGCCGCTGGGCCTGGTGGTGGTTCACCTGGTAGAAGGAACGGGCGGACAATCTGACATTCAGCCCGCAGAGGGTATCCTCGATATAGCCGGGACAATGGAGGGTGATAAATTCATCCCCCAGGACAGCGTTGCCCTTTTTGGTGTTCACCGACAGCACCAGGGTGGTAAAGCCGGGGATCTTTTTTAACTCCGCCACCAGCCGGTAGGCCTGGGGGATGGCCCGGCCGTTGATGGCCAGGCACACCAGCGTTTGCCCCGACACCGCGCCCCGGCGCACATAGATATGGCGCACCAGGCCGGTATGGGACAGCTCATCATAAGCGGGGACGCCGTGGCGGTTCATATAGGCGATGACGGTGTCCTTCACCCCGTCCATCTCGGCAGGCAGAATGCCGCAGCGGTCATTTTCCACCACCTGGTGGGTGCCGGCTTTAAAAAAACCGGCGTAGGCCCGGCCGTTTTTGGAAGAGACCGGGTACTGGGCCTTGTTGCGGTAGCCGTGGCAGGTGGGGGCGGCGAGAATGGGCATTTCCGCAAGATCCTCCCCGGCCAGTTTATTGAGGCAGGAGCGGACCCGCTCCGCTTTTAAGCGGGTCTCCTCCTGGTAGGTGATGTGCTGGAAATCGCAGCCGCCGCAGAGCTTTGCCACAGGGCATTCCCGGTTCACACGGTGGGGCGAGCGCTCCAGAATTTCCACGATCTTTCCCGCGGCCCAGGTTTTTTGGGCTTTTTCGATGCGGATGCGGCATTTTTCGCCAAAGACCGCATTGGGCACGAATACGGCGCAGCCGTCGACCCTGGCCACGCCCTGGCCCTCGGCGGTGTAATCACAAATGACGGCCTCGTAAATTTCATTTTTCGTAAGCATGGGCGTTCCTCCATTGGGAAGATGAATTGTTGTTTATAGCGCCGCAGGCGCTTTGCCTTCTCCCGGGGAGAAGGTATTGCGCCCCTCCGGGGCGCGCGGGCCGTCAGGCCCGCCATTTCATATCGTCGCATAAACAACAGAACAATTTATATTATCATAGCACATTTTTTTGATTTGGTAAAGAGAGGGTTGAGAATGGGGCAAAAAACTGGTATGATAAAGGCAAAGGATGGGGATTTTATGGGTTATGTAAACTGTCAGCTTTGCCCCCGGCGCTGCGGCATTGACCGGACGGCCGGCCAGACCGGCTTCTGCGGCGGCCCGGCCACGGCGGTAGTGGCCAAAGCCATGCTCCACGAGTGGGAGGAGCCAGCACTCTCCCCCAGGGGAAAAAGCGGCGCGATATTCTTCGGCGGCTGCACCCTGCGGTGTAAATATTGCCAGAACATCGCCATCAGCGCCCGGCCCAAAGGCGACCTTTACGACAGCGCAGGTCTTCGACGGCTGTTTGAAGCTCTGATCGCCCGGGGGGCAGAAAATATTGATCTGGTGACCCCCACCCAATACCTGCCCACCATTTTGCCCGCCCTGGAGCCAAAATTGCCCGTTCCCGTGGTGTATAACTGCGGCGGCTACGAACGGGCCGAAACGCTGAAAATGCTGGCAGGAAAGGTGGACATCTACCTGCCGGACCTGAAATATGCCGACAGCGCTCTGGCTGCTTCCCTTTCCGGGGCGGCGGATTACTTCCCGGTGGCGGCGGAAGCCATCAAAGAGATGGTGCGCCAGACCGGGCCGGTGCAATGGGATGGCGAAAAAGTGACCAAGGGCGTCATCATCCGCCATCTGATCCTGCCGGGGCAGGTGTCCAATTCCCTGCGGGTGCTGGACTGGATCGGGGAAAATTTCGCCCCCGGCGAAGTGCTGGTGAGCCTGATGCGGCAATACACCCCCATGCCCGGCATGACTGCGCCCTATGACCGCACCGTCACCGACGAGGAATACGACGCGGTGCTCAGCTGGATGTACCTGAACGAGCTGGAGGGCTTTACCCAGGAGGCAGAGGGAGCCGACCGGGCATTTATTCCCGATTTTGATGTGTAAATTGCAGTTTCTCGGGCAGGTGCCCACCAACCTTGTCATCCTGAGCAGAGCGAAGCGGAGTCGAAGGATCCGTATTCCTCATAAAAAGAGAACGGATTCTTCGACTTCACATGGCTACGCCATGTTTCGCTCAGAAT
>JAGAPB010000079.1 GCA_017847995.1 Oscillospiraceae bacterium | reverse complement strand
GTTTGCAGCACCGGCTCTTCCCCACCGCCCACATAGATGCCGCACCGGCAGGAGGCCAGCCCAAGACCAAACTGAAAGACCGGACGGGTGGCCTCTCCCAGGTCGATGACATCCATGCCGGCCTCGCTGGCGCCAAGAGAGGCCGCCTGGGCCAGCAGAGCCGAAAGACTGCCCGGGGCGTGGGCAACCCCCACCCAGCCTTTGCCCAGCCGCGCGGTGCGCCGCCCCAAAACCATGGCGTAGGCTGCCCGGCTTTTTGCCTGCTTTTTTTCGTCCAAGGCCTCACCTCCCCTTTGCAAAATAGTGTGTGCAATCTATCCAAGGTTTAAGCCCAACAGATGCAAAAAATCTCCCTGCAAAAAAGGATGGAAAGGACCCAACGCCTTGTAAACTGTCCTAAATCGGTATATAATATGTATTTGGATTCATACTAAACCGAAAAAGCTGAGGTTTATGCCATGGACTGTAAAAAAAGTGTGGAACTTTTTACCGACGGAGCCTGCTCCGGCAACCCCGGCCCGGGCGGCTGGGGGGCCATTCTGCGCTATAAAGGTGCCGAAAAGGAGCTGAGCGGCGGCGAGGAAAGCACCACCAACAACCGCATGGAACTGACCGCCGCCATCGAGGGTCTGGCTGCCCTGAAGGAGCCCTGCAACGTCACCCTTTACAGCGACAGCAAGTACCTGGTGGACGCCATTACCAAGGGCTGGGCTGTTGGCTGGCGCAGCCGCGGCTGGCGCAAGGCCGACAAGCAGCCCGCCCTGAACGTTGACCTTTGGCAGCGGCTGCTGGACCTGCTGGAACAGCACCAAGTGACCTTTGTTTGGGTGAAAGGCCATGCCGGCCACCCCGAAAATGAGCGCTGCGACCGTTTGGCTGTGGCGGAATATGAAAAATTTCGATAATTTTTTCTGTTGCCTATTGCAAACTATACTTAATTAGTATATTATTAAATCAAGAGGAAACAGTCCCCTGTTTCAATCCAAAAATCCACGACGGAAACCCTTTCCGTTTTCATGGGAGGAATAAATTTGAGCAAGCATTATGTATATGCCGACAACGCCGCCACCACCCCCATCAGCAAAGAGGTGCTGGACGCCATGATGCCCTGGCTGACCGAAGGCTATGGCAACGCCAGCAGCATCTATGCCAAGGGGCGCGAGGCCGGCTTTGCCCTGGTAAAGGCCCGCCAGCAGGTGGCCGATGTGCTGAACTGCAAGCCCGGCGAGATCTACTTTACCGGCTGCGGCAGCGAAAGCGACAACTGGGCCCTGAAGGGAACCATGCACAAGCTGGCCGCCAAGGGCAAAAAGCATTTGATCACCACCGTTTTTGAACACCACGCCATCCTGCACACCGCTGCCGCGCTGGAAAAGGAAGGATTTGAAGTGACCTACCTGCCTGTTTATGAAAACGGCATCATCCATCTGGATGACCTGAAGGCCGCCATCCGCCCCGATACCGCACTGGTAAGCGTCATGTTTGCCAACAACGAGATCGGCACCATCCAGCCCATCGCCGAGATCGGCGCCATCTGCAAGGAAGCCGGCGTGCTGTTCCACACCGACGCTGTACAGGCCATCGGCCATGTGCGCATCGACGTCAAGGCAATGAACATCGACATGCTTTCCCTTTCGGGCCACAAGTTCCACGCCCCCAAGGGTGTTGGCGCACTGTATGTTCGCCAGGGCAGCATCGTACTGCCCAACCTGATCGATGGCGGCGGACAGGAAAAGGGACGCCGCGCCGGTACCGAAAACGTTGCCTCCATCGTGGGCATGGGCGTTGCCATTGAGGCTGCCCACCGCGACCTGGAAGCCAACGCCGCCAAGGCTTTGGCCATGCGGGAACGCCTGATCGACGCCGCCCTGCAGATCCCCCACAGCCGCCTGAACGGCGACCGTACCCAGCGCCTGCCCGGCAACGCCAACATCAGCTTTGAAGGGGTGGAAGGCGAAGCCCTGCTGCTGATGCTGGACAACGAAGGCATTGCCGCCTCCTCCGGCTCGGCCTGCACCTCCGGTTCGCTGGACCCCAGCCACGTGCTGCTTTCCATCGGCATGCCCCACGAGGTCGCCCACGGCTCGCTGCGCATCAGCTTCAGCGAAATGAACACCGAAGAAGACGTTGACCAGATCATCGAGGCTCTGCCCAAGGTGATCGGCCGCCTGCGCGAGATGTCCCCCGTTTGGGAACGCATCCTGCAGGATGACCAGGCCTCCAACAATTGATTGTACTGAAAGGACTGTGAAATAGATGCTGTATTCTGAAAAAGTTCTGGACCATTTTACCAATCCCCGCAACGTGGGTGAGATCGCCGATGCCGACGGCGTTGGCGAAGTTGGCAACGCCAAGTGCGGCGACATCATGCGCATGTACCTGAAGATCGACGGCAATGTCATCACCGATGTTAAGTTCAAAACCTTTGGCTGCGGCGCCGCCATTGCCACCAGCAGCATGGCCACCGAGCTCATCAAGGGTGCCACCATTGATGATGCCCTGAAGCTGAGCAACAAGGCCGTTGTGGAAGCCCTGGATGGCCTGCCCACCTCCAAGATCCACTGCTCGGTGCTGGCCGAACAGGCCATCAAGTCTGCCCTTTCCGATTACTACACCCGTCAGGGCATCGACCCCGAACCCATCGTTGGGCCCATCGGCGAATGCGAAGCCTGCCACTAAACCATTTGCACAAACTGCGGCGTGCCTGCCCGGCACGCCGTTTTTGTTTGCCCACATTTTTCCCGCCGCCGGGGCATATTCTGCCTCAGGGGGTGTTTTTATGTTTGCCGTATATTTTACCCGCAAAAAACAGCGGTTGCTCTGCTGCTTTGGGGCGGTTGCCCTGGTTTTGGGCGGATATTTGCTGCTGAAAGGAGCCATTGCCAATACCGCGGCCTCGGTGGTTTTCAGCGATGACCTGAACCTGAAGAATGCCGACACCAATGCCGCCCGGGTGGAATTTTTGGCCGGGCTGGGCTGGAAAACCAGCGACGAACCGGTGGAGGTGCGGGAGGTGGTCATTCCGCTGGAATTTGACGAGGTATATCAGAACTATAATCTCATCCAGCTTGACCAGGGCTTTGACCTGACCCAGTATGCCGGGCGAAAAATGAAATGTTACTCCTACGATATTCTCAACTATCCCAATGGCGAAGAAAATGTGCGGGCCAACCTGCTGGTGTACAAGGAGCGGCTGGTGGGCGGCGATGTGTGCAGCCTGCGGCTGGATGGCTTTATGCACGGGCTGCGCCTGCCCGAAGAAGTTCCCGCCCCGGCATAAACCCCCGGGGCCCTTGCCCCTGCTGCCACCAGTGTGGTATACTTTGCCCAGAACCACGGAGGTGATTTGGCATGAAAGAAGAACGTCTGGACAAGCTGCTGGCCGCCCAGGGAACCTGGTCCCGGCGGGAGATCAAGGACTTTGTGCGCCGCGGCGCCGTTACGGTGAACGGAAAAAACGTGCGCACCGCGGATGTGAAGATCACCACCGATGACGAGGTTATCGTATTCGGCAAGCGTATAGCCCTGAAAAAGCACCTCTACCTGATGATGAACAAGCCTATGGGGGTGGTTTCGGCCAGCCGTGGGGACGACTGCCCCACCGTGGTGGACTTGGTTCCCGCCGAGCTGAAGCGCAAAGGCCTCTTCCCTGCCGGCCGTTTGGACAAGGACACCACCGGCTTTGTGCTCATCACCGATGACGGAGCCTTTGCCCACGACATCCTCTCCCCCAAGCGGCACATCCCCAAAACCTATATTGCCACCCTGGATGGCGTTTTGACCCAACAGGTGGCGGACGCTTTTGCCGGAGGGATCCCACTGAAAAACGAGGACAAATGCCTGCCCGCCCAACTTACCATTTTGGACGATCACACCGCCCAGGTGGTGCTGCACGAAGGGATGTACCACCAGATCAAGCGGATGTTTGCCGCCTGCGGCCTGCATGTGGAAAAGCTGCACCGCATTGCCATGGGGGCCATGCTGCTGGACGAGACCCTGGCCGAGGGCCAATGCCGCGAGCTGACCGCCCAGGAACTGGAACTGGTGCAAAACCGTGACGGACTAAAAGAATAAGCCAAAAACAAAAACGACACTTTCTCCAACGAGGAAGCGTCGTTTTTTATACTCTTGGTTCAGGTATTTTTGCATCCGCTGCAGCCGCCGCAGTTTCCACCGCAGCCGCCTTTTTTGACCGAGGCACAGTGCTGAGCGTCGGGGCAGCCGATGCACACGGTACCTTTTTTCTTTTCTTTGTAGACGTAACGGGCAGCGGCACCGATGACGACAACAAGTATCACAATAATGATGACAGTATCCATAATATAATCAGTTGCGCAGAGCGTATTCTGCGGTCATTTCATTGTTTGTATTTCTGATTTTGGCAACAAGTACGGCAACAAAGACCATTACGATGGCCAGTCCGGCAAGGGCAGAGCCCATGTTCAATGCGCCAGGATCGGTGATCAGGGTGCCGATGGTGTATACCAGGTAACCAACCGTGTAGCCGGTGCCCATCTGCAGGCCAATGCCTGCCCACAGCCACTTGCTGCTCTTCATTTCAGAGTTCATGGCGCCGATGGCGGCAAAGCAAGGAGGAGTGAACAGATTGAACATCAGGTAGGCCAGTGCGGCAACCTTGGTGATGGCAAAGGCGGTGGCTACTTCAGCACCGGCACCTTCCATCAGGGCAAGCTCCTCGGTATCGATCAGGTTTTCCAGGCCAACAAAGCATACTGCCAGGGTGCCAACAACGTTTTCCTTGGCGATGAAGCCGGTAACGGCAGCAGCAGCCAACTGCCAGGAAAGAACACCCACAATGGGAACCAGAATGTAAGCAAAGGGGCTGGCGATGGAGGCCAGGATGGAATCGCCGGCTGCCTCGGCAATGGTAAAGTTCCAGGTGAAGGTCTGCATGATCTGCACAACGGTGTTGCACAGCAGAATGATGGTAGCAGCCTTTACGATGTAAGACCAGCCACGGGCGCACATGGAAAGGAAGGCACGCTTGAGAGAAGGCAGCTTGTATTCGGGCAGTTCGATGATGAAGAAAGACTTGCGGTTCCTGCTGCCGGTGATGGCATTGACCAGCAAAGCGCCGATCAGGATCAGCAGGATGCCCACAAAGTACATCAGGGTGCCCACCCAGGCGGCATCTTCAAAGAAGGCACCTGCAAACAGGGCGATAACAGGCAGCTTGGCGCCGCAGGGCATAAAGGGGGTCAGCATTGCGGTGGCGCGGCGTTCCCGCTCGTTGCGGATGGTGCGGCAGGCCATAACGCCGGGGATGGCGCATCCGGTGCCGATGACGAAAGGAATGACCGACTTGCCGGAAAG
>JAGAPB010000078.1 GCA_017847995.1 Oscillospiraceae bacterium | reverse complement strand
CATTTTCTCCAGAAAAGCCCGTACACGGTCAGGAACTTCCTGGCTGTCGTGGAGGGTAAGGGTGTTGTCCACATCCAAAGCCAATGCCTTGACGCCCATCTGTTCCAGCAAAGCCGGATCGATATCATATATTTTATCACAAAGGATGTTGGGCTGCAGCATGATGTGTAACCTCCCACAGAAAAACATAAAAGCGGGCCTAAGCCCGCTTTTACAAATGCATTGCACAAATTATTTGAACTTGCGCTTACGAGCAGCCTCCGACTTCTTCTTGCGCTTTACAGAAGGCTTTTCGTAGTGCTCTCTTTTGCGAACTTCAGCCAAAACGCCGGAGCGTGCACACTGACGCTTGAAGCGACGGAGAGCGCTGTCCAAAGACTCGTTATCTTTTACGCGAATTTCTGCCATTTACTTATTTCCCTCCTTACGCCTTGGGCAGGAGTCTAACACCCGTTTTGCGGGCATCTTAGAGGATTATACTATAAGTACCACTCTAAAGTCAAGAGAAATTTTCTCTTTTTACCATAATATTTTCAATCAGCGCACAACGATATTCAGCAGCTTGCCGGGAACATAAATTTCCTTGACAACGGTCTTGCCTGCCAGGTTTTCGGCAACAGCTGCGTCGGCGGCGGCCAGTTCCATAACAGCTTCCTTGGTGGCGTCTGCGGGAACATCCATGCGTGCCTTGATCTTGCCGTTTACCTGAACGGCAATTTCAACAACAGCTTCCTTGCACTTGGCTTCGTCGTATACAGGCCAGCTCTGGTCGGTGATGGCACCACCGAAGCCGCACAGTTCCCAGGCCTCTTCGGTCATATGAGGAGCAAAGGGATTGAGCAGCAGCAGCATGGTCTTGTATTCACCGCGGGTGATGGAGCCGTTGATGTCATTGAGGACCGACATCATGGCGGCAATGGCGGTGTTGTACTTCATGTTTTCAATGTCTTCCGAAACCTTCTTGACCAGCTTGTGCATGCTGCTTTCCAGCTTGGCGGAGTAGCCTTCCCCGTCAACCAGAATATCCTGCAGGCTGAAAATGCGATCCAGGAAGCGCTTGCAGCCCTTGATGGAAGAGGTGTTCCAGGGAGCGCTCTTTTCAAAGTCGCCGATGAACATTTCGTACAGGCGCAGGGTGTCGGCGCCGTATTCGTTGACAATATCATCGGGGTTGACCACGTTGCCGCGGCTCTTGGACATCTTTTCGCCGTTTTCGCCCAAAATCATGCCGTGGCTGGTGCGCTTGGCATAGGGTTCGGGAGTGGAAACAACGCCGATGTCGTACAGGAACTTGTGCCAGAAGCGGGAGTACAGCAGATGCAGGGTGGTGTGTTCCATGCCGCCGTTGTACCAGTCAACGGGCATCCAGTAGTCCAAAGCTTCCTTGGAAGCCAGGGCGTCGTTGTTGGTGGGGTCGCAGTAACGCAGGAAGTACCAGGAAGAGCCGGCCCACTGGGGCATGGTGTCGGTTTCGCGGCGGGCGGGAGCACCGCAGCAGGGGCAGGTGGTGTTGACCCATTCGGTGATGTTGGCCAAAGGAGATTCGCCGTCATCGGTGGGCTCATAGCTTTCCACATTGGGCAGGCAGAGGGGCAGCTCGCTTTCGGGCAGAGCAACATAGCCGCACTTCTCGCAATATACCAGAGGAATGGGTTCGCCCCAGTAACGCTGACGGGAGAATACCCAGTCACGCAGCTTATAGTTTACCTTGAACTTGCCCTTGCCCTGTTCTTCCAGGAACTGGGTGATTTTTTCGATGGCTTCCTGAACAGACAGACCGTTGAGGATGCCGGAGTTTACCATTTCGCCGGTGGCGCAGTCGGTAAAGGCTTCTTCTTCCACATTACCGCCCTTAACCACTTCGATGATGGGCAGACCGAACTTCTTGGCGAATTCCCAGTCACGGGTGTCGTGGGCGGGAACGGCCATGATGGCACCGATGCCGTAGCTCATCAGAACGTAGTCGGAAATGAAGATGGGAATTTCCTCGTTGTTTACAGGGTTGATGCCGCGAACGCCCTTGAGCATAACGCCGGTCTTATCCTTGGCCATTTCGGTGCGTTCAAAGTCGCTCTTGCGGGCGGAAGCTTCCTGGTAGGCACGGATCTCGTCCATGTTTTCCAGCTTATCGGCCCACTTTTCGATGTAGGGATGTTCGGGAGAAATGACCATGTAGGTGGCACCGTACATGGTGTCGGGGCGGGTGGTGTAGATCTTCAGATCATCGCCGGCGGTGGTGGAGAAGTCCACTTCGGCGCCGGTGCTGCGGCCGATCCAGTTCTTCTGGGAGGTCTTTACACGTTCAATGTAGTCCACCCCATCCAGATCGTCGATCAGGCGCTGGGCATATTCGGTGATCTTCAGCATCCACTGGCTCTTTACCTTGCGGATAACTTCGCTGCCGCAGCGTTCGCAAACGCCGCCGACAACCTCTTCGTTGGCCAGAACACACTTGCAGGAAGTGCACCAGTTAACGGCCATTTCCTTTTTGTAGGCCAGACCCTTTTTGAAGAGCTGGAGGAAGATCCACTGGGTCCACTTGACATAGTTGGGGTCGGTGGTGTTAATTTCGTTATCCCAGTTGAAGGACAGCCCCAGAGCCTGAAGCTGGCTCTTGAAGCGGGCCACATTCTGCTTGGTAACGATTTCGGGATGGATGTGATTCTTGATCGCAAAGTTTTCGGTAGGCAGGCCGAAAGCATCCCAGCCCATGGGGTACAGGACATTATAGCCCTGCAGGCGGCGCTTTCTTGCCAGAATATCCAGGGCGGTGTAGGAACGGGGATGGCCTACATGCAGGCCCTGGCCGGAGGGATAAGGAAATTCTACCAGAGCGTAGAACTTGGGCTTGGTGTAGTCTTTGCTTACTTCAAAAACCTTGCCCTCTTCCCACTTTTTCTGCCACTTTTTTTCAACTGCTTTGAAGTCGTATTTCAACTTAAACATCCTCTCCCGGGGCACAAAGCGTATGCCCCAAAACAATTTTGTTACTTATTCTTCTACGATAACGTCACTGATGTCAATGCGGGGGGCGTCGGCCCACAGACGGTCCAGTGCGTAAAATTCACGGGTCTCTTCGTTAAAGATGTGAACCATGACATCATAGTAGTCCATCAAGATCCAGGTGCTGGTCTGATAGCCTTCAATGCGCTTGGGTTCAAAACCGGCCTTGGAAAGCTGCATATCAACTTCATCGGCCAAAGCCTTTACCTGGGTGGTGCTTCCGGCCGAGGCCACAACAAAGTAGTCACCCAGCGAAGTAACCTTGCCAATTTCCAATACAGAAAGGTCGGTGGCGCGCTTGCTGTCCAAAATACCGGCGATCTTTTTTGCCATTTCCAACGAGGTCATTCCATTCCCTCCTTTGAATTATCCTGTATTTCAGGCTGTGTGAGCCTAAAAATCCTTTACTTTTGGTCCTTTGTTATTTGCAGATAGAAGTTATAGGCTTCCCAGGTGTCTTTACTGATGGGGCGGTTCTGATGTGCCAGATCACCCACGATGTACCGCAAAGCGTAAAATGTGGCGGCGTGCAGCGAGCGTTCGCAAAGCTGGCGCACATAGTCCACATCCTTGTATACACGGTCAGCCGAGGTCAGGTCTGCCATATAGATGATCTCTTCCAGCAGGGTCATGTCTGCCCTAGCGCTGGTGTGGTAACGGACCGCCGAAAGGATCTCGAGGTCATCGATGCCCACACTGGGCAGAAACAGGCTGCCCGCCAACGAATGCCATAGGCTGGGATTGGATAACAGAACATCATCCGGAATTATACCATTTTCGGTAATACATTTCAACTGCTCTTCCTTGCTGATGTCCTTGCAGATATCGTGTACCATGCCTGCAATAAAAGCTTTTTCGGGGTCAGCCTTCCAACGCAGGGCCAAATGCTTGGCCCGTTCAGCAACGGCACAGGAATGAACAAAGCGGTATTCGCTCATGCGGGGTCTGATCAGTTCACGGTAGTCCACGGGTCTCACTCCTCCCGGTAAAGTCCACGGCTGCGGCAATATTCTTCCACGCCGGGGTGCAGCAAATGCGCGGCACTCTCCCCTTCTTTCAGGGCGGCGCGGATCTCGGTGGAGGACATTTCCACCACCGGGGTGTCCATTACAACACAACCGTTGCCAATAAGGGCATAGCGCCCGGCCTCGCGCACAAGGCCATCGTGCTCGTCATCCTCGCGGGGGGCGGCACACAGGGTGGCCCTGCGCAAAATATCCCGCCAGCGCTTCCACTGGCTGAAGGTGAGCAGCATATCTCCCCCAACGATCAGAAAAAAACGGCAGCCGGGATACAGGCGGTGCAGCTCTTTCAGCGTGACCCAGGTGTAACTGCTGCCGCCGCGGCGCAGTTCCAGGTCACTTACCGTCACACGCTCCTCCCCCTGGGCCACAATGCGGCACATGGCCAGGCGGTCCTCACCTGTGGCCAGGTCGTCGGCCACCTTGTGGGGCGGAATATAGGTGGGGATCAGCAGCAGTTCATCCAGTTCCAGCTCACGCAGGGCGTTTTTCATCAAATTTTGATGTCCCAGGTGGATGGGATTAAAGGTGCCGCCAAACACCCCGACGCGTCGGGGCTGGTTGCAATTAGTTTTTGACAAGTTCGATCACCGGCTTTTTGTTATTGCGGCGGTAAAGCACAAAGCGGGTGCCAATGGTCTGCACCACATCGGCATTGGTGGCCTGGGCCAGCTCTTCCGCAATTTCTCTTACCGAGCCGGGAGCGGTCTCCAGCACACGCAGCTTGATCAGCTCGCGGGCGGTAAGGGCGTCGTCTACCTGCTTGATAAGCTGTTCGCCCACACCGGACTTGCCTACCTGCAGGATGGTTTCAATGGGATTGGCCAAAGCACGAAGCTGGGCTCTTTGTTTACTGGTCAGCACGATTCATTCTCCTGTTCATTTCTTCATAAAACAGACGCAGGGCGCGTCCACGGTGGCTGATGGCGTCCTTTTCTTCTCCGGACATTTCGGAATAGCTGCGGCCATCCACATAAAAAATGGGGTCATAGCCGAAGCCGCCCTCTCCCCTGCATTCATAGCCGATGGTGCCTTCGCAGACACCTTCACATTCCAGCAGCAGGTCGGGGCCGATGCAGCAGATGGCCGAAACAAAGCGGGCGGTGCGCTTTTCTTCGGGAATATCCTTCATTTCGTCCAGCAGCTTTTCAATTTTCTGGGCGTCGGTGGCATTTTCGCCGGCATAGCGGGCCGAATAGACACCAGGGGCTCCGTCCAGGGCGTCAACGCACAGGCCGGAGTCGTCGGCCACGGCCATCAGGCCGGTGGCTTTGTATACAGCCTCGGCCTTAAGACGGGCATTGGCGGCAAAAGTGGTGCCGGTCTCTTCCACATCCAGGTCGGGGCAATATTCCTTCTGGGAATGGACCTCGATGCCCAGGGGAGCAAGGATGCGTCCAAATTCAACCAGCTTGTGGGCATTGTTGGTGGCAACGATCAGCTTCATTCCCCGTCCTCCCCGTCAAACAAGGCTTCCACAAATTCGTTGGGGTCAAAGGGACGAAGGTCGTCCACCCCTTCGCCCACGCCGATAAACTTGACGGGAATGCCCAACTGGTCCTTGATGGCAACCACGACGCCGCACTTGGCGGTGCCGTCCAGCTTGGTCAGCACAATGCCGGTGATGCTGCCGGCGGCTTCGCTGAACAATTTGGCCTGGTTTACGCCATTCTGCCCGGTGGAGGCATCCACCACCAGCAGAAATTCCATGGCGCAGCCTTCGGCCTCGCGGCCCACCACACGGGTGATCTTGGCAAGCTCGTCCATCAGGTTCTTTTTGTTGTGCAGGCGTCCGGCGGTGTCGCAGATAATGACATCCACACCACGGGCCTTGCCGGCGGTGATGGTATCGAACACAACGGCGGCGGGGTCGCTGCCCTCGGCATGTTTGACCAGGCTGCATCCGGCACGGTCGGCCCAAACTTCCAGTTGCTCGATGGCGGCAGCACGGAAAGTGTCGGCAGCGCCCAGCAGGACCTTTTTGCCCTCGCCGGTAAATTTAGCGGCCAGCTTGCCGATGGTGGTGGTTTTGCCAACGCCGTTT
>JAGAPB010000077.1 GCA_017847995.1 Oscillospiraceae bacterium | reverse complement strand
GGCCCAGCGGGCCGCCGATGCCGCCGCCGACGCCAGCCACGCCGCCGGGGAACTTTCCGGCAAGGTGGAGGGCAGCCGCAACGCTTTGCAGCAGCAAACCTCCCAATTGCTGGAGGGGTGCCCCATTGCCGAAGCCGAAGCACAACTGAAAGCCCGTCTGGATACCGCCGCCCAGTATATGGCCACCCTGCAGCAGCAACTGGCGCAGACCAAACAGGCAGTGGAACGTCAAAATCTGCTGGAAGGCCAACACCCCACCCGGGAAGAGGCCGCCAAGCAGGCCGAACAGGCGGCGGCCGAAACCGAAAAAGCTCTGGCTGCCCTGCACACCCGCCAGCAGGAACAGCAAAATGCTCTTTCTTTGCTGCGGCAGGAGCTGACCTTTGCCTCCAAAGCCGAGGTGCAGCAAAATATCGCCCAAAAACGCAGCGACGCCGCCGGGCTGAAACAGGCCGCCGACCAGGCACAGCAGGCCTTGACCGCCCACCGTTCGGCCATGGACAGCCTGCGTGGGCAGCAAAAGGCGCTGGAGCAGCAGCTTGCCGCCGCCCAGCCGGTGGACCGTGAAGCCGAGCAGCAACGCCAGGCCCAGCTTTTGCAGCAAAAGGCCAAGGTCAACGGGCTGCTTACCGCCCTGGCCACCCGCATCACCACCAACACCCTGGCCCGCCAAAACATCCACCGCCAAAGCGGCAGCCTGGCCGAGCTGGAAAAACGCTACACCTGGGTGCGCAGCCTTTCCAACACCGCCAACGGCAACATCACGGGCAAAGAAAAAATCATGCTGGAGGCCTACATTCAGGCCACCTATTTTGACCACATCCTCCACCGGGCCAACACCCGGCTGATGACCATGACCGGGGGCCAGTACGAGCTGTGCCGCCGCACCCGGGCCGAAAACAACCGCAGCCAAACCGGCCTGGAACTGGATGTGCTGGACCACTACAACGGCAGCCGACGCAGCGTAAAAACCCTTTCCGGCGGCGAAAGCTTCAAGGCATCTCTGGCGCTGGCCCTGGGCCTCAGCGACGAGATCCAGTCCTCGGCGGGGGGCATCCGCCTGGACTGCATGTTTGTGGACGAGGGCTTTGGCTCGCTGGACGACGAAAGCCTGCAGCAGGCCATGCAGGCCCTGGTCAGCCTGACCGAGGGCAACCGCCTGGTGGGCATCATCAGCCATGTGGGCAGCCTCAAGGAGCGCATTGACCGCCAGATCCTGGTCACCAAGGCCAAAACCGGCGGCAGCAGGATCGAAATCATCGTTTAAGCATCAAAAAAGACCGTTCGCCCCGTTTGGAGCGAACGGTCTTTCTGTTTGTTTTTTAGTCCTGGTTGGGGTCAAACCGCAGGGAGGTGTAGGTCTTCCAGCCGCCGGTGATGTTGTATACATCAAAGCCGTTTTGGGCCAGAATGCGGTAGGCTACATGGGCACGGATACCCACCATGCAGTATTCATAAATGGTCTTGCTCTTATCCAGCTCATCCAGACGTTCCCGCAGCTCATCCACAGGGATGTTGACCGCGCCCTCCACATGGTCGCGTTCATATTCCGCCACGGTGCGCACATCCAGCAGGATGGAGGTTTCGGGGTCACGCCGGAAGGTCTGCTGCCAGGTGGCCAGACGGCTCTTTCCGGTCAGCACATTTTCGGCAATGTAACCCAAAAAGTTTACCGGGTCCTTGGCCGAGGAATAGGGCGGCGCGTAGCACAGCTCCAGCTCGGTCAGGTCGGTCACCTTGCCGCCCAGACGCATCACCGTTGCCAGCACATCCACACGCTTTTCCACGCCTTCCCGGCCAATGATCTGGCCGCCGTAGATCTGACCCTCGGGGCCAAACAGCATCTTGCAGTAAAGCTGGGTGGCGCCGGGGTAATAGCTGGCGTGGCTGAAGGGGTGGGACATGATCACCTGGTAGGGAATGCCCAAACGGTCCAGGGTCTTTTCGTTGGCGCCGGTGCAGGCGGAGGTCAGGTCAAACACCTTTACCACACTGCTGCCCTGGGTGGCCTTATAGCTGCCGGGCAGCCCGGCGATCACATCGGCCACGATACGGCCCTGCTTGTTGGCAGGCCCGGCCAGGGGGATGGCAGTGTCCTCTCCGGTCACAAAGTCCTTTACCTGGATGGCGTCGCCCACAGCATAAACATCGGGCAGGTTGGTGCGCAGTTGTTCATCCACCACGATGTGGCCCTTGGGGCCAAGCTGGATGCCGCTGCCCTGCAAAAATCCGGTGTCGGGACGCACGCCGATGGCCAACACCACCATATCGGCCGAAAGCTGCTTGCCCGAGGCAAGAGAGACCACGGCTTGGTCGTCCTTTTCTTCAATGCCGGCCAGGGCATCGCCCAGGCGGAGCTTTACCCCGTGGTCGTGCAGTTCCTTGGCCAGCAGGATGGCCATATCCTTGTCAAAGGGGGGCATCACCTGGTCCATGGCTTCCACCAGGGTCACTTCCAGGCCGCGGTCCCGCAGATTTTCGGCCATTTCCATGCCGATAAAGCCGCCGCCCACCACAACGGCGGTCTTGGCGTTTTTGGCGTCCACCTCGGCCTTGATGCGGTCGGTGTCCATGATGCTGCGCAGGGTATACACCCGGGAGCCGTCCAGGCCGGGCAGGCTGGGCTTCAGGGGTGCGGCGCCGGGCGAAAGCACCAGCACATCGTAGCTTTCCTCATACTCGCCCTTTTCGGCGCTTTGCACGGTCACAGTCTTGGTTTCGGGGTGGATAGCCGAAACATAGCTGAAGTTGCGCACATCAATGCGGAAGCGGTTGTACATGGACTGGGGGGTCTGGATGATCAGCTTGCTGCGTTCCGCAATGGTCTCGCCGATGTGATAGGGCAGACCGCAGTTGGCAAAGGAGATGTATCCGTCCCGTTCAAACATGATGATTTCGGCCGATTCATCCAACCGGCGCAAACGGCAGGCCGCAGAGGCGCCCCCTGCAACACCGCCCACGATCAAAACTTTTTTTGCCATATTCTTTTCCTCGTTTCTTTTGCTTTGCTCAGCCCAGAAGGGCCACGGCCTCAACTTCCACCAGGGCGCCCTTGGGCAGTTCCCTTACAGCAACGCAGCTGCGGGCGGGGGCGGTGGTGATATATTTGCTGTACACCTGGTTAAAGGCGGCAAAATCGGCCATATCGTTCAAAAAGCAGGTGGTCTTGACCACATTCTCAAAGGAGCTTCCGGCAGCTTTCAGAACAGCGGCCAGGTTCTTCATCACCTGTTCGGCCTGTTCGGTAATATCCTGTCCTACCAGATTTCCGGTGGCGGGGTCAAGGGCGATCTGGCCCGATGTGAACACAAATCCGCCGGCCTTGATGGCCTGGGAATAGGGGCCGATGGCAGCCGGGGCATCGGCGGTAGATACTTTTTCCAGCATAATAAATCCTCCTTGCGGGGTCAATGCATCCAAAATGGCGTCAGTCGCAGACCACTGCGGTGCCTGCGGCAGTCACCATCAGCATATTGCCCTGGCCCAGGGTCTCATAGTCCACATCCACGCCCACCACGGCGTTGGCGCCCAGGGCGGCGGCGCGGCTCATCATCTCGTTCAGGGCGGCGCTGCGGGCCTGCAGCACCTCATCTTCATAGGAGCCGGAGCGCCCGCCGAAGAAGTTGGTCAGCCCTGCGGTAAAGTCCTTGATAAAATCCACACCGGCAACCACCTCGCCGAATACAACGCCTTTGTATTCACGGATGGGGTGGCCCTCCAGGGTGGGGGTAGTTGATACCAGCATCACAAAACCTCCTTATTTCATCAAACGTTCCAAAACTGCGGCCAGCTCGTCGATCTTGTCGTCGGCGTTGCCGTCGTGGGCGGCTGTTTTCAGGCAGCCTTCCAGGTGAGCTTTCAGCACCTCGCGGTTGGCCCGGCGCAGCACCGCCTCGGTGGCGGTCAACTGGGTGGAGATATCGATGCAATAGCGGTCCTCTTCCACCATCTTCAGGATGCCGTCGATCTGGCCGCGGGCGGTTTTCAGCAAACTTGTTACAGCGTTGGAATCAGCCTGCACAGCCGGTTCCCTCCTTTTCAGCGAACTTCCAGCACCTTGTAGCCGGCTTCGGTAACGGTGTCGATCAGCTTCTGCTCGTCCACAGGGCTGCCTTCGGCGATCTGTACGGTGGCGGTGGCGGCTTCCAGGTCAACCTTGGCTTCTACGCCTTCCAGGTCGTTGAGCACCTTTTCCACACGGCCGCTGCAGTGCATGCACATCATACCTTCGATCTTCATTACTTTTTCCATTTTATTTTCACTCCTTACGGTATTGTTGGAACCTGCCGGTTCGTGGGCCACGGGGGCCTGTGTATTCTCAGACGGGGTGTTATCCCGTTCAAAGCGGAAGAAACGCAGCCGCAGCGCGTTGGTAACAACGCAGAAGGAGCTGAGGCTCATGGCGGCGGCGCCAAACATGGGATTAAGCTTGACGGCAAACAGGGGGAACAGCGCCCCTGCCGCCAGGGGGATGCCCAGACTGTTGTAAAACAACGCCCAGAACAGGTTCTGCTTGATGTTGCGCATGACCGCACGGCTGAGGCTCAGCGCCCCGGTCACATCCCGCAGGTCGTTTTTCAGCAGGATAACGTCGGCGCTGCTGATGGCAATGTCGCTGCCGGCGCCGATGGCAAAGCCCACGTCGGCACGGGCCAGGGCGGGGGCGTCGTTGATGCCGTCGCCCACCATGGCAACATGGCGGCCCTGCTCCTGCAGCTTGCGGATCTCGGCCTCCTTATCCTGGGGCAGCACCCCGGCGATGACGCCGTTTAGGCCAAGCTGTTTGCCGATGGCCTCGGCGGTGCGCCGGTTGTCTCCGGTCAGCATAATGACCTCAAGGCCCATCTCTTCCATGCGCTTGATGGCCTCAGCGCTGCTTTGGCGGGGGGTGTCGGCCACGGCAATGATGCCCAGCAGTTCCCCGTTTTTGGCAAACCACAGGGGGGTCTTGCCCTGGCTGGCAAGTTGTGCGGCGCGCTCAGCCAGTTCCCCGGTGTTCACCCCAAAGCCCTCCAGCAGTTCCGGCTTTCCGGAGCGGAGGGTCACACCCTCCAGCAGAGCGGTAACGCCACGGCCGGGCAGGGCTTCAAAGTTTTGCACCACAGGGGCCTCCGCCTGCCGGGCGGCGGCATATTCGCACACCGCCTTGCCCAGGGGATGCTCCGAGGGCAGTTCCAGCGCGGCGGCCAGGCGCACCAGCTCTCCGGCCGAAACACCGGCGGCGGGAACCACGTCGGTCACTTTGGGTTTTCCTTCGGTGATGGTGCCGGTTTTGTCCAGCACAACAGTATCCACATTGCGGGTGTTTTCCAGCACTTCGGCGCTGCGGAACAGAATGCCCTGTTCCGCGCCCCGCCCGGTGCCCACCATGATGGCGGTGGGGGTGGCCAGGCCCAAAGCACAGGGGCAGCTTACCACCAGCACGGCGATGCCGCAGCTTACGGCAAAGCCCAGGTCCTTGCCCACCAGCAGCCAGATGAGGGTGGCGGCAAGGGCGATGCAAAGCACGATGGGAACAAACACGCCGCTGATTTTATCAGCCAGGCGGGCGATGGGGGCCTTGGTGGCGCCGGCCTCCTCCACCAAATGGATGATCTGGGAAAGGGTGGTGTCGCTGCCCACACGGGTGGCCCGGATCTCAAGGTATCCGGCGGTGTTCAGGGTGGCCGAGGTAACGGTGTCGCCCTCGGTCTTTTCGGCGGGTACGCTTTCGCCGGTGATGGCCGATTCATCCACCCAACTGCTGCCCTTCAGGATGATGCCATCCACCGGAATGCTCTGGCCGGGGCGCACCACAACGGTGTCGCCCACCACCACCTGTTCGGCGGGGATGGTCTGCTCTGCGCCGCCGCGGATGACGTTTGCGGTGGGGGGTGCCAGGTCCATCAGGCGGGAAAGGGCGTCGCTGGTGCGGCCCTTGCTGCGTTCTTCCATCAGCTTGCCCACCGTGATCAGGGTCAAAATCATGCCGGCGGCCTCAAAATAGAGGTCCATGCGGTACTGGTCCACCATGGCCAGGTCGCCGTGGCCCAGGCCCCAGCCAATGTGGTAGATGGCAAAAATGCCGTAAACCATGGCGGCGCTGCTGCCCAGGGCGATCAGCGAATCCATGTTGGGATTGCCCCGGAACAATGAGCCGAAGCCGTTGACAAAAAACTTGCGGTTCACATACAAAATAGGCAGGCAGAGCAGCATTTGGGTAAAGGCCAAAATGAGGGCGTTTTCGGTGCCGTGGAAAAAGTGGGGCAGCGGCCAGCCCATCATGTGGCCCATGCTGATGTAAAACAGAGGCAGCAAAAAGCCAAAGGACACCCACAGGCGGGTGCGGATGGCCTTCTGCTTTTCGGCGGAATCGTTGGCTGCGGCCTGTTTGGCGGCGGGGGCGGCTTCGGCCCCCTGCAGGCTGGCGCCATAGCCGGCCTTTTCCACCGCGGCAATGATGGCGGCGCTATCCAGCTTTTCGGGGTCATATTCCACGTCCATCACATTGCGCAGCAGGTTCACCTGCACTCTTTGCAGGCCTTCCAGCTTGTTCACCCCCCGTTCCACCGCGGCGGAACAGGCGGCACAGCTCATGCCTGTCACTTGGTATCGCTCTTTTTTCATACCTTGTCTCCTTTTATCCAAAGGCTTTGCCCCATGCAAAGCGGCTGAGGTTATCGTTTGCTCTATCGGGGGAAATATACCCCCTCCCCCGGGGGGTGTTCTGTTTTTATGATACACCCCGCCTTTGCCCTGTGTCAATGCAAAAATCGTGTTTCAATTACACCAAAATAGCAGAAAATTCACCCATCGGTTAGAGCAATCTAACCAAATAAACAAAATTTGTCCAGTATCTATTGACAATCGCCGCCCGTTCGGGTAAACTGTAATCAAGTTAGATACAGCTAACTACCTCCCGAATGTTTTGGTGTCTGTGTGGCACCATTGACATTCCACCTCCAAAAGGTTGGTGGAACGCTCCCTGCAAAGGCCATCTCCTGCGGCCGTGGAGCTTTCCCCGCCACCCCTGTTTTCTGCAAAGCGAAACCTCTATCGGAAAGAAACCGCATCCCTCGGTTTCCTTCCATGTTTCCTTTTCTTCAAGCCAAAGCGTCCCCGCCCTCCGTTAGCTCCGGAAGGCGGGGATTTTGGCATAAAAAAACAAGAATCCCCCGCCAAAAAGCAGGGGATTTTTTATTTTGCTTTACAGGTTTTTGCGGTAGTCCCGCACCACATCCATAAATTCCTTTACACGGTCGGGGTCAATGAAGTTTTCAAACCTGCCGTCCACCTTGAAGGTGGTGCCCACAAAGGCGCCGTCCGATGCATTCAGCTTCTGCACAATGTTTTCCTTGGTGCAGCCGGTGTTGCAATAGATGTCGGTGTCGCCCCTGGCGGCGGCCTTCATGTCGGCCAGGAACTGGGTGTCGGGCACGTCACCGGCATGCAGGCCGGGCACGCAGATGCCGTCGGGCTTGCACTTAAAGATCATGGAACGCACCACGGTTTTATAGTCGCGGTCGTTAAGGTAGCTGTCGGCTTCGTTGAACAGGAAGTAGAACATCTTCAGGTCGTGGGCGCCCAGGGCCTGCTTGCGCCGCAGGGTGGCGGCAATGTCGGTCTGGAAGATGCCCCCCTCGCCCACAAAGGCGCCGGTCAGCTGTTCGCGGATAAAGTCGGCTTCAACGGCAACGGCCAGGTCGATGATGTGCACCGGGTCCTGCAGCAGCCCCACACCGTAAGAAACCGACATGTCGTGCTTCAGCTCGCCGATGATGCGGGCAATGGCGGCGGTGGCAATATGGTCCACATTGTTCTGATAGGGGATGCTGAATTCGTTGGTGAACAAAACGGCATCCACCCCGCCCTTCTGCAGGGCGTCCAGATCTTTGGCAGCCTGTGCCACGATCTCCTTCATGCTCCACCCGTTATAAAAGGGGTCGCCGGGCAGCGAATTGAGGTGCAGCAGTGCAATGATGGGCTTTCTTACCTTGGGAAAGTGATTCATAGGGATGCCTCCTGTTTCTGTTGGGTTGAATCTGCTTTTCTTCATTCTGGCATAACCAAGAGGCAAAGTCAACCAAACGACAATTAGTAAAATCATCTTTTTGTTTGGTCTTTTTCGCTCCAAATGGTTTCGGTTAATTGAAACACAGGGCAAAACGTACTATAATTTTTACTGTATGGGGAAGCAGGTGCAATTCCTGCGCGAGCCCGTCGCCGTAAGGCAGACTTTGTCTGACAAGCTTACCCGAAGCCGCAATTCGGGGAAAGGTCATTGGGGCATTGCCCTGAGAAGGCCGTTTGCCAGCCTGCCAAGCCGAAATATCCGTACAGCCACAACCCCTCTTACTCAAACCACCGCGAGTGCCGGTGCCGGGGAAAATATCTTAAAGGAGAATCTTGTATGAAGATGACACGAATCCAAAAACCGTTGTCGCTCATCCTTTGTTTGGTGCTTGTTGCGGCCATGGCACTTTGCGCAACCGGATGCGGCAAATCTCATGACACCCCCCGCCCCCTTCTTTATGCCGAAGATTGCGCCCTGGGCCAAGGGGCCACCCAATTTGAACTGACCGTAGCCGATGCCGAAGGCAGCGAGGTCGTCTTTGACATCAGCACCGACCAAACCACCGTGGGCGCCGCCCTGCAGGAACTGGAACTCATCGAAGGGGAAGAGGGTGACTATGGCCTGTATGTCAAATCGGTCAACGGCATCATTGCCGACTATGACCTCAACGGTACCTACTGGGCCTTCTACATCAACGGCGAATACGCCATGTCGGGCGTGGATGTCACCGAAATTGAGGAAGGCGCCGCCTACGCCCTGCGGGTGGAAAAATAACATGAAACTTACCATCAAAGAGATGGCCGTTTTTGGTATGCTGGGCGCTTTGATGTACGCCTCCAAAATGCTGATGGAGCTTTTCCCCAACATCCATCTGCTGGGCACCTTCATCATCGCCCTCACCCTGGTCTACCGCAAAAAAGCCCTCTATCCCATCTACACCTTTGTCCTCATCACCGGGCTGTTCGGCGGCTTTGCCACCTGGTGGGTCCCCTATCTTTACATCTGGACCGTGCTTTGGGCGGCCGTCATGCTGCTGCCACGCAGCATCCCTGCAAAGTTTCAGCCCATCGTTTACATGGCAGTCTGTGCCGCCCATGGCTTTTTGTACGGCGTTTTGTACGCCCCGGCTCAGGCACTGCTGTTTGGGTTCAATTTTACCGCCACGCTCGCCTGGATCGCCGCCGGTCTGCCCTTTGACCTCATCCACGGGGTCAGCAATTTTTTCGCCGGTGCGCTGATCCTGCCTCTGGCACGCATCATCCGCCTGGCCGAAAATGCCCACGCCACCGCCTAAAAATCAGGCTCCCCTCTTCCTCAAGAAAGAAGGGAGCCTTTTTTCTGCATTTTTTTGCATATCAACTGACAATCCGACAGAATTATGCTAAAATGAAACATATTCTGGAGGTGTTGAGATGAATTGTTTGGAAGAAAGAATTCTGAAAGACGGCGTGGTCAAGCCCGGCAATGTGCTCAAGGTGGACAGCTTTTTGAACCACCAGATGGACGTTGCCCTGCTGGACGAAATGGGCAAGGAATTTAAAAGACGCTTTGCCGACAAAACCATCACCAAAATTTTGACCATCGAAGCTTCGGGCATCGCCATCGCCTGCTCGGCTGCCCGCTATTTTAACAATGTTCCCGTGGTGTTTGCCAAAAAGTCCAAGAGCATCAACATCGACGGCGACATGTACGTTGCCACGGTGGAATCCTTCACCCACAAAAATGTAAACCAGGTGGTGGTTTCCAAGCGCTATCTGAACGAGGGGGACCATGTTCTCATCATCGACGACTTTCTGGCCAACGGCTGCGCCCTGCAGGGGCTCATCTCCATTGCCGAATCGGCCGGCGCAAAGGTGGAAGGCATTGGCATCGCCGTGGAAAAGGGTTTCCAGATCGGCGGCAAGGTCATCCGCAATATGGGGTATCATCTGGAATCTTTGGCCATTGTCGATTCTATGGACGATCAAACCAGCACCATTAATCTGCGCGACCAGGACTGATTTTTCAACAGCATAAAAATAACGCCCTCTCCACTGCGGAGGGGGCGTTTTTTGATTCGCATCAGACAGCGCGGGGCTGGTTGTGCTGACGGGCACTGGTGCGGCCCTCGGGGCGAATTTCGCCAACCGCGATCAGCGACCGCTTGGTCAGGGTGGGGCCGATCAGTTCGTAGATCAGCACGGCAAACAACACCACATTGCGGGTCAAACCGCCGCCGGGCAGGGTTGCCGCGGTGATGGCCATGCCCAACGCAACACCGGCCTGGGGCAGCAGGGTGATGCCCAGGTTGTCGGCAATGGGCTTGGGCTGCTTGGTCAGATGGCAGCTAACATCGGCGCCGAAGTACTTGCCGGCCGAACGGGCAATGATATAGATCACACCCACCAGCAGGGTAACAGGCTGTGCCAGCACCTGCAGGTCCAGCTCTGCGCCGGAAATGACAAAGAACAGTACGTTCAGGGGGGTGGTCCAGCCCTCCACACGGCTCATCAGTTCTTCACTGGTGGAGCAGATGTTGCAGAAAACGGTGCCGGTCATCATGCAGACCAGCAGCAGCGAAAATCCGCAGTGCACCGGCCCCAACTGGAACTTGAGGGTGGAAAGGCCGACGGTCAGCATCACAAAAGAAACCGAGATGGTCATACGCTTGCTGCGGCTGTGGAAGAACTGTTCCACCCAGTTGAGCAGCCAGCCCATCAGCGAGCCCAGCACCAGCGAAAGAAGGATCTCCACGATGGGTTCCACCACAACGGCCATCACGCTCACCTGTCCGGCCGAAAGGGCGGTGGCTACGCCAAAGGAGACCGAAAACAGCAGCAGGCCCACGGCGTCGTCAATGGCAACCACCAACAGCAGCAGCCGGGTCAGGGGGCCGTCGGCTTTATACTGGCGCACTACCATCAAGGTGGCGGCAGGGGCAGTGGCCGATGCAATGGCACCCAACACGATGGCGCAGGGGATGGAAATGACATTGGGGAACAAAAAATGCATGGCAATAAGAACGATATCCACCATAACAGTGGTAAATACTGCCTGCAGAATACCGATAACGATGGCTGCCTTGCCCATGGCCTTCAACTGGCTAAGCCGGAACTCGTTGCCGATGGTGAAGGCGATGAAGCCCAGGGCGGTCTGGGTCACAATGTCGAAGCCCCCCACCTGTTCCAGGCTGTTGAAGCCCAAACCGGGCAGACCGATGGCACCCATAAAAAAGGGCCCCAGCAGCAGGCCGGCCACCAGATAGGCCGTTACGGCAGGCAGATGGATCAGCTTGGTCAAACGGGAAAGCATCAGCCCCCCCACCATGGCTACCGCCAAACAAATCAGATAAGTTTCCATAACAAATTCCTCTTCTTACCTCAAACAATGATTTAATCCTGACGTATCATACACCTTTTTGTCTGCCTTCTCAAGCGTAATACCTACCGAAAGTTTTGCTTGTAAAACCAAATCTTTATGCACTTTTATCGCTAAATACCCCTTCCGTTTTTTCCCTCTTTCAAAAAGTTCCGGTTGTTGCAAAAACGCCCCTCCGCGCATAAGGAAAAACCGACAAACCTCTGCCGAAGCTTGTCGATTTCGGGGCCATAGTACAAAGCTGCAAATTGACAAAAAGGAAGATGTGCAAATCAGTTCAGCTCTTGCTTTTTCCCATTCACCATCACCGGTTTTTTCCAAAAACAAAGCGCAGATTTTAGGAAAAAGCGACGCGTGAAAAAGCAAAAAACAAAAATCCTGAACGCTGCCGCATTCAGGATTTTTGGCACCCCCGACGCGATTCGAACGCGTGGCCTTTCGCTTAGGAGGCGAACGCTCTATCCTGCTGAGCTACGGGGGCCAATAAAAACTTTTACGTCGCAAACCGGAACAGCACAAATGGTCAGGTGTAACCCTTCCTCCGGGGCCGTGTTTTGGCTTACATATTGTACAATGCCTTTCCGGGCTTTGTCAACAACGGCAATCGCTGCCTTTTGCGGGGCCAACTTTTCGGCAAATCAAAAAAACCTTGTTTTCCCTCTTTTATCCTGGGGCAAAAAGTGATATATTAGATAGCAGAGACGCAGCCTGCGCGGCTGCACTGCCCCGGCGGGCAGACCTTATATTTTGAATATGCAGGAGAACTGTGCCTATGAAACGCGAAAAATCCTGCGGAGCCGTGGTATATCGTTACAACAACGATGTACTGGAGGTTCTGCTGATCCGCCACCGTTTCGGCGGTCACTGGTCTTTCCCCAAAGGCCATGTGGAAGAGGGCGAAAATGAGTTCCAAACCGCACTGCGCGAGGTAAAGGAAGAAACCAACCTTTCCATCCGCCTGCGGGAAGGCTTCCGTGAAAGTGTGGAGTATTTCCCCAAGCCCTACATCAAAAAGCAGGTGGTCTACTTCCTGGGCCTTTCGCTGGGCGACACCGCCAAGCGTCAGGAAGAAGAGATCAGCGAACTGCGCTGGGTCCCCATTGACGACGCCGAACGCATGGTGTCCTTTGCCAATGACAAAAACCTTATCAGCCGCAGCCGCGAATACCTGAAGGCCAACGGCCCCGAATAAGCCCCCAAAACACAGCGCCCCGACCGCACCAGTGCGGCCGGGGCTTTTTCTGCGCTTTGGGGTGGTTTTCTCACTTCATCATGCCGGAAACGTTATCCACAACGTCCCCCACCATGGTGCCCACCGCGCGGGCGGCTTTGGCTGTGCTGCGTTTGATGGCCTTGCGCCGGGCGGCATCGCTGTGCCCACTCATCACATAGGCGGCTGCGGCACCCATGGCAACCACCGCGGCAATACCCGTCAACGAGGAAGCGTTCATTTTATGCTGCATACAAATTCCCCCTTCGACCAATGTTTTCGGGCAATAGTATTGTATCCCGCCGCCTCGGCGTTACCCCTGTATCTTTCTTCCTGCGCCATCTTCTTCTACCTTTTAAACACCAATCATCTATTTTAATCTTTTAAATTTATATAATTTGACATTATCCTTCCCAGCGCTCGTTTTGCTCTTTACTTTTTCTTTGTGATATTATACTATATTATCGGTTAAATTAACCGACATAATTCACATTTCATATAAAAACCATAAATTTTTCCGTTTTTTTGTGCAGGTTGCGAAAGCACCTCCGGGCGGAATATACTTTTTTACGGAGGAATTTCTATGCTGAACCGTCCACCCCGTGTTGTTGCCATCCATGACCTTTCCGGTTTTGGCCGCTGTTCCCTGTCGGTCATCCTGCCGGTGCTTTCGGCCATGGGGGTACAGGTTTGCCCCGTTCCCACCGCCATCCTTTCCACCCACACCGGCGGCTTTGGCGAGGTGGAGCTGCGCGACCTCACCGACTACACCCTGCCCGCCCTGGACCACTACAAACGGCTGGGGCTGGATTTTGAATGTGTTTACAGCGGCTTCCTCAGCTCGGCCGAACAGATCGACCACTGCATCTCCTTCATCCAGGCCTATCCCCAGGCCTTGGCAATGGTCGACCCGGTGATGGGCGACCACGGCAAGCTTTACCGCACCTGCACCGCCGACATCCGCCGGGGCATGGGCCGTTTGGTTTCCATGGCACAGGTCATCACCCCCAACCTCACCGAGGCTTTCCTGCTGCTGGGCAAAGATTACGACCACACCCCCCTCACCTCCGGCGCCGCCAAAAGCATGCTGGCCCGCCTGAGCGAGCAGGGCCCCGGCCGGGTGGTCATCACTGGGGTCACTTTGGCCACCGGCGAATATGCCAACATCGGCTATGACCGGGAACACAACGCCTACTGGAAGGCCTCGGGCGACTACGTTCCGGCCTCCTATCCCGGCACCGGCGACATTTTTGCCAGCGTGCTCACCGGCTCCTTTATGATGGGCGACAGCCTGCCCATGGCCCTGGACCGAGCCACACGCTACACCGAACTTACCATCAAAACCACTTTTGGGTTCTCCACCGACTCCCGCGAGGGTGTTATGCTGGAACGCACCCTGGAGTGGCTCACCCACCGGGAAGTACCCCAGCGCTACCGCCCCCTGTAAGGCGGAGCCCGGATACCTCCCATCCATATCCCAAGGAGGTATCCCCATGAGTCAAACCAAAAAGCCCGTTTCCATCCATCTGATGACCGCCGTCGGCCTGATGGCCGCGCTGGTGTTCGCCTCGTCCTACATCAGCATCAACATCCCCACCATCCTTGGGGTCAGCCGCATCCACTTCGGCAACGCCTTCTGCCTGCTTTCCGGCTTTCTGCTGGGGGGAGTTCCGGGCGGTCTGGCTGCCGGCATCGGCTCCTGCTTTTTCGACCTGACCAACCCCCTCTACATCAGTTCGGCCCCCTTCACCCTGGTGTTTAAGTTCCTGCTGGCCTTTGTGGCCGGCACCATCAGCCACGGCGCGGGCCACAGGGCCGAAAGCCGCAGCCGCAACCTGGTGGCTGCCATCTGCGGTTCGCTGACCTACGCTGCCCTGTATGTGGGCAAAAACTTTTTGGAGGACACCCTCTTCCTGCAAACCGAGCTGGAAACCGCCCTCATCGATGCCGGCCAGAAGTGTGTTACCTCGCTGGTCAATGCCGCCATCGCCGTGATCCTTTCCATGGTGCTGTGGCCCATGATCCGCACCGCCATCCGACGCACACCCATGGCCGAAAAGCTGGGCCTGCTGTAACACAATTCGTCATTTATTTACACTATTATACCAAAAGTAAAGTAATAAGATAAAAAAACGCCCCGATCCCTAAGGTTCGGGGTGATTTTTTTATTTGGTTGCACTGTGGAACATGACCCGGCCCGAATAGGGCGAATATTCCAGATCCCGCACCGAAGGCCCGGTGGCGAAATAGGAAGTGGAAAGAAACAGGGGCACCACCACCGCGTCGTTGATGAGCATATCCTCGGCTCGGCCGGCGTACCGCACCACCTCTTCCATGGTGGGGGCCTCGGCCATCTTTGAAACCAGCTCGTCGTAGCCCGGACTGCGGTAGCGTGCTACATTTTCTGAAGCGCTGGAAAGGAACTTGCCCAGCACCCCTGCGGGGGAATCCACCGAGGAACGTATCTGCACCAGGGCGATGTCGTAGTCATAGCTGCTCAGCCGCTGGTAATATTCCTCCTGGGGCAGGGCCTCCAGGTTGAGGTAGAAGGAAAGGTTCTGCTGCCACTGCTGCTGTATCAGCCCGGCGCAGGCCATATATTCCTCCCCTTCGGGCATCAGCAGGGTGACGCTCAGGCTGTCCATCCCCAGATTTTCCATAGCCGTTTGATAAAGGGCACGGCCCGCCTCGGGGGTATACACAGGCTCCAGCACCTCCCCCGCTGCCTCGCGGTAGGAGCGCCCACCCTCCAGGGTGATGGCCGGCGGGATGACCGCCGCGGTGGCGGGGCGGTTTTCGGGCAGGGTCCCGGTGATGTAGCCGCGGTCCAGGGTCATCTGCAGCGCCTGACGGACCGAAAGGTCATCCAATGGCCGGCGCTGCTGGTTGAACACCAGCCCCCACACGGCGTTGTCATAGGCGGTGTAGTTAAGGCCCTCCTTCACCGCTTCGGCCAGGCGTTCCTCATCGATGGCCCCGGCGTCGGCCTTGCCTTCGATCAGCAGCTGCTGGGGGTCGTCACGCCCGATGTAAAAAACCACCGCCTCGGGCAGCACCGGGTGTCCGGTGTAGCCTTCGCGGCAATAAAGGGTCACCTTTTCCTCGTTCCAGGTGGTGATGGAAAAGGGCCCGTTGTAAAGCATAGCGCCCTTGTCCAGACCATAGCGCCCGCGGGTGGAACGGAAAAATTCCTCGTTGCAGGGCATGGCCGCCGGGGTGGCCAGCACGATCTCAAAAAAGGGATTGGCCTGCTCCAGGGTGATCACCAGGGTGTGGTCATCCTCGGCCTTTATTCCCAGCAGGTCAGCGGGCAGCATTCCTTCCAGCACAGCCTGGCCGTTGCGCAGGCACAAAAAGTCCTCGGTATAGGGGGACAGCACCGACCGGTCAAACAGGCGGCGCAGACCAAACACAAAATCGTGGGCGGTAACAGGGGTGCCATCCGACCACAGGGCATCGGGCCGCAGGGTAAAGGTATAAACCTTTCCGTCTTCGCTTACCTCCATGCTTTGGGCCGCGGCAAGCTCTATCTCACCGCCGCCGCTTTGGCGCAGCAGGCCCTCCATGCAGTTGGCCAACACGGTTTTGGCCTCTTCCTGGGTGGCAAATTGGGGGTCCAGGTTGGTCACCTGGGCCCCAAAATCATACCGGAAGGTATCCCCGCCCTTGTTTGCGCAGGCGGTCATATTCAGCAGCACAGCCACCGCAAGCAGCAGGGCGGCAATTCGTCTTTTCATAGCAAATTTCTCCCCTAAGCCATCCGGTTTGAAATTCAGATGCGGTGCAGCAGGTCGGTGTAGGTGGGCATGGGCCAGTCGTAGCAGTCCACCACCGTTTCGGCGGTGTCGCAGCAGCGGCGCAGGTTTTCCATGGCGGCACGCACCTCATAGCAATAGGCCTCAGCACGTCTGGTCTCGCAGTTCAGCTCCTCGGCACCCTGCACGGCACGGTCCAGGCTCTCCAGCCCGGCGGCAATGCAGTCGATCATTTCCATCAGGGCGCGCAGGTGGTCCTGTGCGGCGGCACTGGATACACCGGCGGCCTTGGCCATGGCGTTGCAGGCGTCAGCGATCTTGCCGGCATAGGCAATAACGGCGGGCTGTACCTGGCGGCGCACCATTTCCAGCAGGGTCTTGGCCTCAATGGCCATCACCTTGGCATAGTGTTCCACCATAATTTCATAGCGGGCGGTGCATTCTTCGGCCGAAAGCACCTTGTGCCGCTGGAAGAGTTCGATGTTTTCGGGCTTGACCATGGCCTTGTAGGCTTCCACCGAGTTTTCCAGAATGGGCAGACCGCGGCGCTTGGCCTCTTCCTGCCATTCAGCCGAATAGTTGTTGCCGTTAAAGATGATGCGGCCGTGGTTTTCCATGGTGTCGGCCACAATGGCGTGTACCTCGGCCTTCCGGTCGGCAGCCTTTTCCAGCCGGGCGGTAAAGCTCTGCAGGGCGTCGGCCACAGCGGTGTTCAGCACCACATTGCACAGCGAAATGGACTGGGAGGACCCCAGCATGCGGAACTCGAATTTGTTGCCGGTAAAGGCCACGGGCGAGGTGCGGTTGCGGTCACTGTCATCCTTCACCAGCTCGGGCAGAACGCTTACCCCGGTATCCAGGGTGCTGCGGTTGGGGGCATGGGCCAGGGCGCCGGCGGCAACACCCTTCAGGGTGCCGGTAAGGGCGTCGCCCAAAAAGACCGAGATGATGGCGGGAGGGGCCTCGTATCCGCCCAGGCGGTAGTCGTTGCCGGGGCAGCTTGCCGACATGCGCAGCAGGTCGGCGTGCTGGTCAACCGCCTGCAAAAAGGCGCACATGGTCACCAGGAAGAGGTCGTTTTCGGCCGGGGCGGCGCCGGGCTTCAGCAGATTGATGCCGTTGTTGGCGCTCAGGGAATAGTTGTTGTGCTTGCCCGAGCCGTTGATGCCCTCAAAGGGCTTTTCGTGCAGCAGGCAGGTCATGCCGTTGCGCTTGGCCACGGTGCGCAGGGTCTCCATAATCAGTTGGTTGTTGTCGGCGGCAATGTTTACCGAGGTAAAGATGGGGGCCAGTTCGTGCTGGCTGGGGGCGGCCTCGTTGTGTTTGGTCTTGCTGGGCACGCCCAGTTCCCACAGCTCGTGGTCCACTTCCTTCATAAATTCGGCCACCTTGGTGCGGATACGCCCGCAGTAGTGGTCCTCCAGCTCCTGGCCCTTGCTGGGCTTTGCGCCAAGCAGGGTACGGCCGCAGATCTTCAGGTCCAAACGGCTTTCGTAGTTTTCGCGGGAAACCAAAAAGTATTCCTGTTCGGCCCCCACGGTGGGTTCCACGTGGGTGACATCGTCGTAGCCCATCACCTTCATCAGCCGCAGGGCCTGGGCGGAAACAGCCTGCATGGAACGCAGCAGGGGGGTCTTTTCGTCCATGGCCAAACCGGTGTAGGTGCAGAAGGCGGTGGGTATGTAAAGGGTATCGTCCTTGACAAATGCGGGCGAAGTGGGGTCCCAGGCGGTATAGCCGCGGGCCTCAAAGGTGGTGCGCAGCCCGCCCGAGGGGAAGGACGAAGCATCCGGCTCGCTCATCACCAGGGCGTCGAAGGAAAGGTCGGCAACGGCGCTTCCGTCGGCGGTGATGTCCAAAAAGGAATCCAGCTTGCCGGCGGTCATGCTGTTCATGGGCTGGAACCAGTGGGAGTAGTGGGTAGCCCCCTGCTCGATGGCCCAATCCTTCATGGCCTGGGCAACCACACGGGCGGCCTCCAGGGGCAGACGGGTGCCCTGCTCTCCGGCCTTTTTCAGTTCGTTATAGATCTCTTCGGGCAGACGCTCTTTCATCACAGCGTCGCCAAAGACCCGGCAGCCAAATCGATTGGTAAAATCCATAAAGCACTCCTCCCGGCCGCGGGGCGGCCTTGTTCGTGTTTGTGTTGCTTACAGCAGGTGAATGCCGTGTGCACGGCAGGTGTCTCTCATTTCCTGGGGCCAAACCGAGGCCTGAACCTCGCCGATGTGGGCCTTTTCCAGCAGCACCATGCAAATGCGGCTTTGGCCGATGCCGCCGCCGATGGTGTAGGGCAGTTCGCCGTTCAGCAGGGCCTTGTGGAAGGGCAGCGCGGCGCGGTCCTCCTTGCCGCTGATCTTAAGCTGGCGGGCCAGGCTTTCGGGGCTGACACGGATGCCCATGGAGGAAAGTTCGATGGAGCGTTCCAACACGGGGTACCACACCAGAATGTCGCAGTTCATGTCCCAGTCGTCATAGTCGGGGGCGCGGCCGTCGTGGGGCTTGCCGCTTTTCAGCGCACCGCCGATCTGCATCAGGCAAACGGCGCCGTGTTCCCGGCAGATGGCATCCTCCCGTTCCTTGGGGGTCAGGTCGGGCCAGCGGTCCTCCAGCTCCTGGGTGGTCACAAATTTGATCTCCTTGGGCCAGCGGCCCACCAGGCTGGGGAAGGCCAGGGTCAATTTATATTGGGTGGACTGCAGCGCCTTGTAGATGGTGCGCACCGTGTCCTTCAGGGTGTTCAGGTTGCGCTGTTCGGGCAGGATGACCTTTTCCCAGTCCCACTGGTCCACATAGATCGAATGCAGGTTATCCAGTTCCTCATCACGACGGATGGCGTTCATGTCGGTATACAGGCCGCTGCCGGGCTTGAAGCCATATTCCTTCAGGGCCATGCGCTTCCACTTGGCCAGCGACTGCACCACCTGCACCTCGCCCCCCGCCAGCAGGTCAAACTGCACGGGGCGTTCCACGCCGTTCAGGTCGTCGTTGAGGCCGCTTTCGGGCCGCACAAACAGCGGGGCCGAAACACGCAGCAGGTCCAAATATGCGCCCAGGGCGCGTTCAAAACTATCCTTGGCCGCCTTGATGGCAAACTGGGTCTCTTGCAGGTCCAGCTTGGTTTTATAGCCTTCGGGCAGCAGCAAACGATGTTCACTCATAACAGATTCCTCCGGAAAAAGCGCTGAATGACCTATTAAGCCATTTTATAACAATTTATTGTATCACGAAAGAAAAAAACACGCAATATTAGGCCCGTTTTTTCCCCTTTTTCTCTGCAAAAAAAGGCACCCCCGCCGCAAAGACAGGGGTGTTTTCATTTTACTGGCGGCGGGCCAGCTTGTATTCATCCTCCAGGCGGAAATAGGGGCAGTCCCGGTTGCTGCCGCTCAAAAAGCGGTACAACTCGTCCTCGTCCAGGTTCACCTGGCAAACATAGCATTCGCATTCGTCGTCATAAACATAGTTGGTGCAGTTTTCGCAGGGGCCGGATGCCATAAACTTTCCTCCTTCAAATCAGTCGGGCAATGATACCGTTGGAAACCAAAAAACCCTGACGTGTCAAACGCAGGCGGTTTCCTTCCACCTTTACCAGCCCCGCTTTTTCCAGGGCGGGCAGTTGGCGTTTCAGGTGTTGGTTTTCTTCCGCCGCTTCGGGCCAGCGGACTTCCAGTTCCTCCAGGTCAAACCCTTCGGCCAGCCGCAGCCGCAGCATGATGAACTCTTCACGGGTGTCCCCTTCGCCGTCCTGCTGCCACAGGGCAAAGGGGTTTTCGGCTTCCACAAAGCCCTGCAGGTCGCGGGGGAAGGAATACCGCCCGCCCTGCCACAGGGAATGGGCCGCCGGGCCAAGGCCGATGTACTCTTTGCCCAGCCAATAGCCGGTGTTGTGGCGGCTGATATGCCCCTCCCGGGCATAATTGGAAATTTCGTATTGCTTGTACCCCTGCTGTTCCAGGTGTTCGCTCACCTGCAAATACAGGTCGGCCATGCCGTCATCGTCGGGGATGCGCTCCTCCATGTGGTTTTTGCCATAGGGGGTGCCCGGCTCCACCTGTAAGTATTTATCCTAAATATGATGAGGGTCTCTTTAATGAGGATGGACTCAGAGATATTCTTGCTGTTCTAAAAAATGAAGGCGAGAATATAAATGGTTATTTTGATGATGCGGAAATTCGTGTTGATGGAAATAATGTTGAAATCGAGCTTAAACACGGTTGTGCACAGATGCTCTTAGCAGATTGTATTGATAGAAAGATTATTAAATTTGCAAAGGGCTTCTTCAATCGCAGCATCAATATAAGCTTACATGGTAAAACGGATTTTAATTTGGCGGAGTATGAAGAAAAGCTTGCAGAAGAATTAGCTTCGCTTCCCGAACCTCCATTAGCTCCGCCGCCTATTGAAGAAGTACAGAATTCCAATACAAAATCTAATTCTTTTGTACCTCAGGAAAAACCCCGTAAACAATCCTTTTCACGTGAATCAGTTATTCATGAACCGCCACAGAGTATGAAACTTATGTTTACTCATAGTTCCTTTAGAGATGAGGCAGATCTTGTTCTTGGTAAACCGATTAATGATCCGCCTGTACCGATATCATCTCTTGCTGGTGATGCAAACGATGTAACCATCTGGGGCGAAATATTTGATAGAAGCGAAAAGCAGATTAAAGATGGCCTATATACTATAATTATGGTTAGCATCACGGACCGTACCTCTTCACAGATTTTAAAGATTTTCACAAAGACAGAAAAAGCGAAGAGCTATGGGTTCTTTAAATCCGGTACATCCATTCTTGTGAACGGTAATGCTAAGTATGATACATTTGAAAAGTCTTTGCTTCTTGAACCCAAATCAATAATGATTGTTAAGACGATTTCTAAAGCAGATACAGCTGAAGTGAAGCGTGTTGAACTCCATATACACAGTAATATGTCTGATATGGATGCAGTTACACCGCCTGCTGATCTTATTAACCAGGCATATAAATGGGGTCATAAAGCGGTCGCTATTACAGACCACGGCAATGTACAGGCTTATCCTGAAATAATGGGAACATGGGATAAAATTAAAAAGAATGATCCTGAATCACCATTTAAGGTTATTTACGGTATGGAAGCGTATTTCGTGAATGATAACAGCACACTTATTGAAGGCTGTACAAGCCGTCCTGTTGACGATGAGATAATTATATTTGATCTTGAAACAACAGGATTTGGAGCAGACGAAGAACGTATAACGGAAATTGGGGCAGTAAAGCTTGTTGGCCTTGAAGTAGTTGAAGAATTTCATTCATTCGTTAATCCGGAAAAACCTATTCCCGAGAAAATTACTGAAATTACAGGAATCGATGATTCAATGGTTAAAGATGCACCTTCTGAACGTGAAGCTTTGACTAAGTTTATTGAGTTCTGTGGCGATGCTCCGCTTGTTGCACACAATGCAAAATTCGATATGTCGTTTATCCGTGCAGCATCAGGAAGATGCAGAATACCGTATAAGCCGGATAGTATAGATACACTTGCACTCTGCAAAGCTGCTATTCCTAATAGGAAATCATATTCTCTTGATGCTATGGCAGAATATTTCAAGCTTGGCGATTTTAATCACCATAGGGCTGTTGATGACGCAAAGATGCTTGCATCTATTTTTGTGAACATAGTGGATGAAATAAGAAAGGGAAGAATAGTAGAGAAATTAGGTGACCTCAATTCTATTGCGGGTAATGCTGATGTCAAGAAAATGCCTAGTTATCATCAGATTATTCTAGTTAAGAATAATACAGGCCTTAAAAATCTTTATCGCCTTATAAGTTTATCCAACCTTAGCTACTACCATAGAAAACCGAGAATTCCTATGTCGGAGCTTAAAAACTACCGTGAAGGTCTTATCCTTGGTAGTGCCTGTGAAGCAGGTGAACTTTATCGTGCGATAATGGATGGTCTTCCTGAAGAAAAAATTGAAGAAATTGCTAATTTCTATGATTACCTTGAAATACAGCCTATTGGAAACAATGCATTTATGTTGCGTAACGGACGAGTGAAGTCTGAACTTGAACTTCAGGCTATAAACCGCCGTATCGTTGAACTTGGTGATAAGCTTGGAATCCCTGTAGTAGCAACTTGTGACGTTCATTTTATGCGTGCTGAGGATAGTATTTTTCGTGAAATTCTCCAGGCAGGTCAAGGTTACCAGGATGCTTCGAATCAGCCTCCTCTTTATTTCCGTACTACTGAAGAGATGCTTGAAGAATTTGCATATCTCGGAGAAGAAAAGGCTTACGAGGTTGTTGTTGAGAACACAAACAAGATTGCTGATATGGTTGAATGTATCCGTCCTATTCCAAAAGGAACATTTACTCCTTTTATTGAAGGAGCAGAGGAAGATTTGCAGCGTCTTTGCTGGGATAGGGCGATGGACTGGTATGGCTACAATGATGAAATTCCGGAAATTGTAAAAAATAGATTAAATCTTGAGCTCGATGCAATTATTAAATACGGATTCTCGGTGCTTTATATGATTGCTCAAAAGCTTGTTGCGTTTTCTGAAGCAAACGGATATCTTGTTGGTTCAAGAGGTTCGGTAGGCTCATCATTTGTTGCGATTATGTCAGGTATTTCGGAGGTTAACCCTCTTCCTCCTCATTATCGCTGTACAAAATGCAGATACAATGAATTTATTAATGACGGTTCAGTTGGTTCGGGCTTCGATTTGCCTCCTAAAGCTTGTCCCAAATGCGGAACAGATATGTTCAGAGATGGACACGATATACCTTTTGAAACATTCCTTGGATTTAAGGGTGATAAGGCCCCCGATATCGATTTAAACTTCTCCGGCGAAGTTCAGGGTAAGGTACATAAATATACCGAAGACCTGTTCGGTTCCGATCACGTATTTAAGGCGGGAACAATTTCAGCTATTCAGGATAAAACAGCAGAAGGTTTCGTTAAAAAATATCTCCAGGAACGCGGGATGTCGGTAAATGCCGCCGAGCTTAAGCGTCTCTCGCTTGGTTGTACAGGCGTAAAGCGTACAACCTCACAGCATCCAGGAGGAATGGTAGTTGTTCCTAATGACTATGAGATTTACGATTTTTCAGCAGTGCAGAGACCTGCTGATGATCCGACAAAGGATATTATTACTACGCACTTTGACTTCCATGCACTTCACGATACGATTCTTAAGCTTGACGAACTCGGACACGATGTGCCTACGCTTTATAAACATCTCGAAGATATGACAGGCATAAAGATTGCCGATGTATCAACTTCGGATGAAAAGGTTTATAGTCTCTTTACATCTCCTGAAGCTCTTGGTATTACAGAAGCCGAAACAGGTATAAAAGTTGGTACCTACGGTCTTCCTGAATTTGGCACGAGTTTTGTAATCGGAATGCTTCTTGAATCAAGACCGAAGAATTTCTCGGATCTTCTCCAGATTTCCGGTCTTTCACACGGTACTGATGTTTGGCTTGGCAATGCACAGGAGCTTATTGCGAATAAAACCTGTACAATCAGTGAGGTTATAGGTACTCGTGATAACATCATGGTTTATCTGATGCATAAGGGTGTTGATCCGAGTCTCGCGTTCAAGATTATGGAAATAACACGTAAGGGTAACGCAACAAAGCTTTTCAACGATGAAATTTATCAGGCGTTTAAGGATAATAACATCCCTGAATGGTATGTTGAAAGCTGTAAAAAGATTAAGTATATGTTCCCTAAGGCTCACGCTGCTGCTTATGTTACCGGTGCAGTAAAGCTCGGATGGTATAAAATATACTATCCTTCAGAGTTTTATGCTGCTATACTTACAAAGCATACAGAAAACATTGAAACAAAGGTAGCATTACAGGGTAGAGACGCTGTAAAAGCACGTATGCAGCAGATTCAATCCAATCCTGATGCAACACCAAAAGAAAAATCTACTTATGAAGCATTTCTTCTTGTTCATGAAATGTTGTGCAGAGGTATTAAATTTTTACCTGTCGATTATAAAAAATCACACGCAACTAAGTATGTTATTGAAGACGGAAATTTAAGACTGCCTTTCCTTGCTATTGAAGGTTGCGGTGAAAATGCTGCCAACAGCTTATATGAAGCTATCCAGAATGGTGATTTTATCAGTATTGAAGATATAAGAAGCAAGGCTTCTATAAATGGTACTGTTATGGATAAGCTTGAAGAAATGGGTGTTTTTGGTGATTTACCGAAAACAGCACAGATTTCTCTTTTTGATTTTTAATATAAAAATATAGCTATATGTCAAGTGCTTTTGTTTAAATACCCGAATTTAACAGTCTCACTTGACATATAGGATAAAATATGATACTATGATAGTGTGATAATATGCTAATATGGTAGCAGACTAAAGTATTTGTGGACGAATGAAAGGAATACCTATAATGAAACGTTATGATCTCCTTACTCCTGAGGGAACACGTGATTTACTTTTTGATGAGTGCGTTGCACTCAGAATGGTTGAAGAAAAATTAAGAAATATGTTTTTAAGTTACGGCTACACAGAAGTAGTAACTCCCGGACTTGAATTTTTTGATGTATTCAGTCTTAAATCGCGTTATTTTGCACAGGAGTCTATGTATAAACTTACAGATGGAAAGGGAAGACTTATGGTTCTTCGTCCTGATTCTACAATGCCAATTGCACGCCTTGTAGGAACAAGACTTCGTGATGAAACTTTTCCTCTTAAGCTGTTTTATAACCAGTCTATCTATCGTGCAAATCCAAAAAACAGCGGCAGGGATGATGAATTCTCTCAGAGCGGAATAGAAATTATCGGCGGTGATGTAGCACATGCTGATATAGAAGCACTTTCGATTGCAATTGAAGTTATGCAATCTTTAGAGGCTGATGATTTCCGTTTTGAAATAGGTGACAGTGCGTTTTTCAATTTAATTTCATCCAAACTCGATCTTTCTGAAGATGAACTCTCAGAAATCAGAATACTTGTTCAGAATAAGAATTACCCTGGTCTTAAATCATTACTTGAAAAGTTTGGCGACAGTGTTTACGCCAAAACTCTTATTCAACTTCCTTCACTTTTTGGAGGTAGTGAAGTATTTGAGCGAGCTGAAAAAGTTCTTCCCGACGATGACACGAGATTTGTACTTGAAAAGCTTAAGACTTTATATAATAATCTTACCGCTCTCGGCGTCCAGGATAAGATTACAGTTGATTTAGGTCTTGTAAGTAAAACAGAAAATTACTACACAGGCGTAGTATTTATGGGATATGTTGAAGGTTATGGTATGCCAGTTCTTACAGGCGGTCGATATGATAAACTTATCCGTGATTTTGGTGTTGATGTTCCAGCGACAGGTTTTGCTGTAAACCTTAATGCCGCAGCAGCAACAGTTATGAGAAAAGCGAAGGAACCGCTTGCTAAACGTCCTGATGTGCTTGTTTATGCCGATGAAACTGATATCGTTAAAGGAATACGACATTTACGTGACATTATTTCAAAGGGTTATACAGCAGATTTTGCTGACTTCAAGTGTGTTGAAGATGCAAGAGAGAATGCACGTAAAAGAGGCATTCTTCGTCTTGATATTGTAACATCAGACGGTTTCACAACAGAAAATTTATAAGGAGGCGGGAAAATGAGTGAAAGTAAAAATTTAAGAATTGCTCTTACAAAGGGCAGACTTGAGAAAGATACGGTCGGACTTTTCGAAAAAATAGGTTTCGACGTTTCACAGCTCAAGGATAAGGGCAGAAAGCTTATTCTTTCCGTTCCCGGTCAGAATATCGAAGTTGTACTCGCAAAAGCAGCTGATGTTATAACTTATGTTGAACACGGTGCTTGTGATATTGGTGTTGTTGGTAAGGACACAATACTCGAATACGGTGGTAAGTATTTTGAAATTGCCGATTTAGGTTTCGGAAGATGTAAGTTTGCTCTTGCAGTTAAAAAAGGTACAGATTTTTACAGTGGTTATGGTGTTAAGACTGTTGCTACAAAATATACGAATGTTACACGTAATTTCTTTGAACATAAGAAAATGGACGTTGATATAGTTAAAATTGAGGGTTCTGTTGAACTCGCACCTCTGCTCGGAATAGCAGACGGAATCGTAGATATTGTTGAAACAGGTACCACGTTAAAAGAAAACGGTCTTGAGGTTTTCGAGGATGTAGTTCCGATTTCGGCTCGTCTCATCGTAAATACCGTAAGTATGAAACTTAAAAAAGATGCTATTGACAATCTTGTAGAGAAAATGGTCGAAGCACTTGAAAAAGGAGAAAACTAAAATGATAGGAACAATATACGCTGATGGAAGCGAAAAAGCCTTCTTAAAGGAAGTTGAAAAAAGAAGCAGTGAAATCAATAATGATGTTGAGAAGATTGTAAAAGAGATTATTGCTGATGTAAAAGAGAACGGCGATAAGGCTGTAAAGGCTTATACAGCGAAATTTGATTGTGCTGATGTTGAGTATTACAGAGTGCCTGATGATGTTATAAATGACGCACTTACAGAAGCTGATCCCGAATTTGTCAATGCTATGCTCAACTGTGTGGAGAATATTACAAAATTCCACGAGAGACAGAAGCAGAATGGTTATATGATGACTGATGACAAGGGCGTTATTTTAGGAAGAAGGGTAAGAGGTCTTGATAAGGTAGGTCTTTATGTACCTGGTGGTACAGCTGCTTATCCATCTTCAGTTCTTATGAATGCTATTCCTGCAAAGATTGCTGGTGTTGGAGAAATAATAATGGTGACTCCGCCTTTAAAGGACGGAACGCCCAATAAGGATATTTTAGTTGCTGCCGCACTTTGCGGTGTTGACAAAGTATTTATGTGCGGCGGTGCACAGGCTGTTGCCGCTCTTGCTTATGGTACTGATGAAATTCCGAAGGTATCAAAGATTGTAGGCCCCGGAAATATTTTTGTTGCAACCGCTAAAAAGCTCCTTTACGGAACAGTTGATATTGATATGATAGCTGGTCCCAGTGAGATTCTTATTGTTGCTGATGACTCGGCAAATCCTAAATATCTTGCCGCTGACCTTATGTCACAGGCTGAACACGATAAGCTTGCAAGTTCTATTCTTATTACAACAAGTGAACGAGTAGCTAAAGAAACAACCGAAGAACTCGAGAGACAGGTTAAAACTCTTTCTCGTGAAGAGATAATTCGTTATTCCCTCGAAAATTACGGAAAAATCATTATCGCAAAGTCTATGGAACAGGCTTGTGAAATTGCAGACAGTCTTGCTCCTGAACACCTTGAGGTAGTTGCTGAAAATCCGCTTGAATATATTGGAAAGCTTGACAATGTAGGTTCCTTGTTCCTTGGTCAGTATTCACCCGAACCTCTTGGCGATTATTATGCCGGACCTAATCACGTTCTTCCTACAAGCGGAACAGCTAGATTTTTCTCGCCGCTTTCTGTTGACAGCTTTATAAAAAAATCAAGCTATATTTATTATACAGAACAGGCTCTTCGTGAAGCTAAGGACGATATTATACTTGTTGCTGAACGTGAACAGCTTACAGCACACGCAAATGCTATAAAGGTAAGATTTGAAGACTAATAAAAAGGATTGAAATATATGAGCAATTGGGAAAGTAACGTACGTAAGGTTGTTCCTTATACTCCCGGTGAACAGCCGAAAGACAGCGGAATAATTAAACTTAATACTAATGAAAATCCATATCCGCCGTCATCACGTGTAAAAACAGTAATTGAAAGCTTTGACAATGCAAAAATGCGTCTTTATCCTGATACAAATTCTACTGTTCTGGTTGATGCGCTTGCTAAACGTTATAATGTAAAGCCGTCACAGGTGTTTGTAGGAGTTGGTTCTGATGATGTTATTTCTATGGCATTTATGACTTTCTTCAACTCCGATAAAACGGTATTGTTTCCTGATGTTACATACTCTTTCTATGATGTCTGGGCAGATGTTTATCGCATTCCTTATGCTGTAAGGCCTCTTGATAATGATTTTAGAATTAATCCCGATGACTATATATGTGAAAACGGAGGAATTATTTTCCCTAATCCGAATGCACCTACGGGTGTTTTTGAAAGTCTTGATATGATTGAAAAAATCATAAAGGCTAATCCGGATTCTGTTGTTATTATTGATGAAGCATATATTGATTTCGGAGGAGAAAGTTGTATTCCTCTTGTCGATAAATATGAGAATCTTCTTGTTGTACAGACTTTTTCTAAATCTCGTTCGATGGCAGGTATGAGAATTGGTTTTGCTGTTGGAAACGAGAAGCTTATAAAGTTTATGAATGATGTAAAGTTTTCCATCAATTCATATACAATGAATCCTCTTTCACAGATTTGCGGTGCTGAAGCAGTATATGATGAGGAGTATTTCAAAGAAACAACCGGCATAATTATTGAAACGCGTGAGTATTCTAAGAAAAGACTTTCTGAACTCGGATTCAGCTTCCCGGATTCAATGAGTAATTTTATATTTGCAAGTCATAACAGTATTGATGCAGGATTTATATTTGAGGAACTTAAAAAACGTAAAATATTTGTTCGTTACTGGAATAAACCCCGTATCAATAATCACCTCAGAATAACAATCGGAACAAGAGAAGAGATGGAAAAGCTTTTCTCTGCACTTGAAGAAATACTTCAGATGAAAGGATAAAAGTATGAGAACTGCAGCTATCGAACGTAATACTAAGGAAACAAAAATCAAGCTTGCTCTTAATCTTGATGGAAGCGGTAAAGCAGATATTGATACAGGATTAGGTTTTCTGAATCATATGCTCACTGCACTTACTGTACACGGAGGATTTGATTTAACAATAAAGTGTAACGGCGACCTCGAGGTTGATGGACATCACAGTGCTGAAGATGTCGGTATTTGCCTTGGAAAGGCTTTTGCTGAAGCTCTTGGTGATAAGAGTGGAATTATGCGTTACGGAACAGCGTTTATTCCTATGGATGAATCGCTTGGCTTTTGTTCTCTTGATATAAGTGCAAGACCTTTTCTTGTTTTTAATGCTGATTTTAAAAATGAAAGAATCGGTTACTATGAAACTTGCTTAACAGAGGAGTTTATGCGTGCATTTGCATTCAATGCAGGAATTACACTCCATTTAAGAAAAGAATATGGAAGCAATGATCACCACGTTACAGAAGCTTTATTTAAAGCTATGGCTTACGCATTGAAACAGGCTGTCCGTCCTAATGCTGACGGTTCGGCATTATCTTCAAAGGGAGTTTTATAATATGATAGCTGTAATTGACTATGGTGCAGGTAATCTTTTTAGCGTTCAGAATGCTTTGAATTATCTGAACCTTCCTAATATTGTTACGAATAAGGCCGATGATTTACGAAAGGCTGAAAGAATTATTCTTCCCGGAGTAGGTGCTTTTCCGGATGCGATGAGGATGCTCGGTGAAACCGGTCTCATTGATGTTATAAAGGAAGAAGCGGAGAAAAAACCTCTTATGGGAATCTGTCTTGGAATGCAGATGCTCTTTGAAAAGGGATTTGAATTCGGTGAAACAGATGGTCTTGGTTTTATACCCGGTACAGTAGAGCTAATGACTCCGCCGGATCTGGCGATTCCTCAGATAGGTTGGAACAAACTCGAAATGAATGAAAAGCATAAGCTTATGGATGGTCTTGATGAAGATTCATACGTTTATTTTGTTCATTCCTATATGGCTGTATGTGACAGTAAAAACGTTGCTTCTTATACAGATTACGGCGGAAAGGTTCCCGCTTGTGTATTCAGTGGTAATGTCTGTGGTTGCCAGTTCCACCCTGAAAAGAGCGGTGAAACAGGACTTAGGATATTAAGAAACTTTGCTGAAATGTAAGGAGGCTTCAGTTTATGGAAAAGAAGTGTCAGTGTGGCGGCAATATGACTAAGGGTGAGTTTATGTCCTTTGGTGGTGGTTCTGTCAGGGTTCCCAACGGATATAATTACCCGAAGGATTATTTAATTATTCCGTTTGTATGTGATAAATGCGGTAAAATAGAATTTTACGCTTCAGATAATAGAAAAGACGGTAATTGTATGTTTGGAGGAATAATAATAGGATGATTATTTTACCTGCTATTGATATAAAGGACGGAAATTGTGTCCGTCTCTTTAAAGGAGATTACGGTACAGTTGAAAAAGTTGCCGAGAGCTATATGGATACAGCAAGAAGTTTTGAAAATTGTGGTGCAGAATGGATTCATATGGTTGACCTTGACGGTGCAAAGGATGCGACACAACAGAATAAGGATATATTTATTGATGTTGCAAAAAATACAAAGCTTAAGGTTGAAGTCGGAGGCGGTATAAGAACTCTTGATACTGTTGAAATGTATATTTCTGCTGGTATTTCCAGGGTAATTATTGGTTCTGCCGCTGTAAAGAATCCTCAGCTTGTAAAGGATGCAGTAAAGGAATACGGTGATAGAATTGCTGTTGGTATCGATGCTAAAAACGGTTATGTAGCAACTGAAGGCTGGCTTGAGACTTCCGATGTTCATTTTACCGATTTAGCAAAGGCAATGTCAGATATTGGCGTAAAATATATTATTTTTACTGATATATCGAAAGACGGTACGTTATCCGGTGTAAATGACGTACAGCTGAAACAGATCAACGAGGCTTGCTCTGCTAATATTATTGCAAGCGGTGGTGTTCATACCATAAAAGATATTATTACTTGTAAAAATCTTGATCTTTATGGTACAATCTGTGGCAAGTCTATTTACAGTGGTACTCTTGATCTTAGAGAAGCAATTGAAAAAAGCGTATAATTTTTGAAAGGATTAAATATGCTGGCAAAAAGAATTATCCCTTGCCTTGATGTAAGAAACGGTAAGGTTGTAAAGGGCGTAAATTTTGAAGGTGTTAAAGATGTAGGCGATCCTGTGGAGCTTGCTATTCAGTATAACAAACAGGGAGCCGATGAGATAGTATTCTATGATATCACTGCTTCCCACGAGGGCAGAGGTGTTATGCTCGATGTAGTACGTGAGACTGCAAAGCAGGTTTTTGTTCCGCTTTGTGTAGGCGGTGGTATCGCTACAATTGATGATTTCCGTGATACTCTTCGTGCTGGTGCGGATAAGGTTTCAATAAATTCACAGGCTGTAAAGAATCCTAAGCTTATAAGTGATGCTGCAGAGGTTTTCGGCAGTCAGTGTGTTGTAATTGGCATTGATGCAAAACGCAATGATAAAGGCGGTTATAGTGTTTTTATAAACGGTGGCCGACTTGATATGAACCTTGACCTTGGAGACTGGGTCAAGGAGATTGAAGAAAGAGGAGCAGGTGAAATCTGTCTTAATTCTATCGATACTGATGGTGTACGAGGCGGATTTGATATTGAAATGCTGAATTTTGTTTGCAGCAGAGTAAAAATTCCTGTTATAGCAAGCGGCGGATGCGGAGCGATCAATCACTTTTCTGAAGTATTTGAAAAGACTAATTCAAGTGCTGCACTTGCAGCTTCGCTTTTCCACTTTGGTGAGCTTACAGTAGGCGAGGTAAAGGATTATCTTAAGGGCAAGAATATTGCTGTACGAGGTGTGTAATGGGACTTATTGAAGAAACTAATGATCTTATGCTGGATTTCGATAAGCTTTCAAAGATTTCTCCGGAGAATAAAGTAATACCTGTAGCTGTTCAGAATATGAACACTAAGGAAGTTATTCTTGTTGCTTATGTTAATGAGGAATCTTTAAGAGAATCTATCAAGCAGCGTAAAGTAGTCCTTTGGAGCACTTCACGCAATAAATTATGGTTTAAAGGCCTCGAATCCGGTAATACATTCACTTTACACCACATTTTTGTAAACTGTGAACAGAACAGCCTTGTATTTCAAGCTACTCCCGATAAAGGCAATATATGTCATACAAGCTATAACGGTGTAGCAAATAATTGCTATTACCGCGAACTTGATATGGAAACAATGAAGCTTATAAATCTTAATGAAAGAAAGGAATAATAAAATGGAAAGAAATGTTTTAATGGATTTATACGAAACAGTCGTAGAACGTAAGGATAACAAACAGGAAGGTTCATACACCTGCTATCTTTTTGAAAAGGGTATTGATAAAATTTTAAAGAAGTGCGGCGAAGAATGTACTGAAATGGTAATTGCTGCAAAGAATAAGGATAATGATGAGCTTAAGAATGAGATAGCTGACCTTATTTATCATATTATGGTTATGTGTGTTGACAGGGGCCTCGATTGGACAGAGGTTGAAGCCATTCTTGCTGAAAGAAGCAATAAGACAGGCAATTTAAAGCAGTTCCATACTGTTGATAAGAATACATAAAATGTGAAATCCGTCTTTTCTGTGTTGAAAAGGCGGATTTGCAAATTAATAGAAAGGATTAATATGATAAAATATCTTGAAACAAGAGATTTCAATGAAGAGCAACTTCAAGAGTTATTTAAATCTGTCAATTGGTTATCCGCAAATTATCCTAAACGTTTAGTTAAGGCTATGAAAAACTGTGAAACTGTATTTACAGCCTGGGATAACGATAAGTTAGTAGGATTGATAAATGCAATTGATGACGGTGAGCTTACAGCTTATGTTCATTATCTACTTGTAAATCCTAAGTATCAAGGACAGGGAATAGCATCTGAATTACTTAAGATGGTAAAAGAGAAGTATAAAAATTATCTTTACGTAATTCTTGTAGCTGAGAATAAGCCTTTAATTCAGTTTTATAATAAAAATGGATTTGAAGCAACACCTAATACACAGGTGATGGAGATTATAAACGAATAATAAGAAAAGCGGACAACCGAAGTTGTCCGCTCTCTTTATTTTTACAGATTAAAGTTCTGCAAAGTACTTGATTGTTCTTACCATCTGGGATGTGTAAGAGTTTTCGTTGTCATACCAGGAAACAACCTGTACTTCGTAAAGATCATCAGCGATCTTAGCAACCATTGTCTGTGTTGCATCGAAGAGAGAACCGTATGTCATACCGATAACGTCGGAAGAAACGATCTGTTCTTCGTTGTAGCCGTAGGAAGCAGAAGCAGCAGCCTTCATAGCAGCGTTGATG
>JAGAPB010000076.1 GCA_017847995.1 Oscillospiraceae bacterium | reverse complement strand
GGTGTTCGCTCACCTGCAAATACAGGTCGGCCATGCCGTCATCGTCGGGGATGCGCTCCTCCATGTGGTTTTTGCCATAGGGGGTGCCCGGCTCCACCTTCAGCAGATAGGCCGAAATATGCTCCACCCCCAACCGTGCACAGAAGTCCACCGACTCTTTGGCGCTTTGCACCGTCTGTCCGGGGGTGCCCAGCATCAGGTCAAGGCTCAGGTTTTCAAACCCGGCCTTCCGGGCATCCGCCACCGCCTGTGCCACATCCCGGGGGGTGTGCTTTCGGCCCAGCAGGGCCAGCTCTTCGGGGTGGCTGCTCTGCAGCCCCAGCGAAAGCCGGTTGAATCCTCCCCTTCTCAGCTCCATCAGCTCTTGGGCGGTGATGCTGCCCGGGTTAGCCTCGCAGGTGATCTCGGCCCCGGGGGCAAGGGCAAACACTTTCCCCACTTGGTCCAAAACGGCGCACAGGTTTTCGGTCCCCAGCAGGTTGGGGGTGCCGCCGCCAAAATAGACCGTATCCAGCCTTCTTCCGGCAGCATTTGGGGGCAAATGCCGCAACCCCCGCAGCAGGGCCTGGGTATAGGCCCCAACCTGTTCGGGGGTTGGTGTTTTGGAATAAAAATCGCAATAGGGGCACTTGCCCATGCAGAAAGGAACATGTATGTAAAGCTCCATCCCCTGCATGGTGTTTTCCCCTTTCTTACTTTTCGTCCAGTTTGAGCACCGCCATAAAGGCTTCGGGCGGAACCTCCACCGAGCCAAGCTGGCGCATCTTCTTTTTACCTTCCTTCTGCTTTTCCAGCAGCTTTTTCTTACGGGTGATGTCGCCGCCATAGCACTTGGCCAAAACGTCCTTGCGCATGGCCTTAACCGTTTCGCGGGCAATGACCTTGCCCCCCACCGCCGCCTGGATGGGCACCTCGAACAACTGGCGGGGGATGTGCTCCTTCAGGCGTTCGGCCAGCTTGCGGGCACGGGGATAGGCATTGTCGGCAAAGACGATGAAGGACAGGGCGTCCACCATTTCACCGTTGAGCAGAATATCCAGCTTGACCAGCTTGGATTCGCGGTAGTCGCACAGCTCGTAGTCAAAGGAAGCATAACCGCGGGTGCGGCTCTTCAGGGCGTCAAAAAAGTCGTAGATGATCTCGCACAGGGGCAGTTCGTAGTGCAGCTCCACACGGTCGGCGTCCAGATACTTGGTATCCTTGTAGATGCCGCGGCGCTCCTGACACAGCTCCATTATGCTGCCGATGTACTGGGCGGGGCTGAAAATGCTGGCCCGCACAAAGGGTTCCTCCGCCCCGACGATGGAACCGGGGTCGGGGTAGTTGGTGGGGTTGTCGATGTCGATGGTGGTGCCGTCCGACATGTGCAGCTTATATACAACGCTGGGGGCGGTGGTGATCAGGTCCAGGTTGAATTCCCGTTCCAGGCGCTCCTGCATAATTTCCATGTGCAGCAGGCCCAAAAAGCCGCAGCGGAAACCAAAGCCCAGGGCGGCCGAGGTTTCGGGCTCAAAGGAAAGGGAAGCGTCGTTGAGCTTCAGCTTTTCCAGGGCGTCACGCAGGTCGGGGTACTTGGCGCCGTCGGCGGGATAGATGCCGCAGTATACCATGGGGTTTACCTTGCGGTAGCCGGGCCAGGGCTGGGCGGCGGGGGCATTGGCGTCGGTAACGGTGTCACCCACCTGGGTGTCGCTCACATTCTTGATGCTGGCGGCAATATAGCCAACCTGTCCGGCATAAAGTTCCTGGGTGGGACGCAGGCTGGTGGCCTGCATCTGGCCGATCTCCACCACCTGGAATTCGGCGCCGGTGGCCATCATGCGGATGGTCATGCCGGGGCGCAGCACGCCCTGCATCACACGGACATAAACCATTACCCCGCGGTAGGAATCGTAGTAGGAGTCGAAGATAAGGGCCTGCAGGGGCTTTTCGTCGTCCCCTTCGGGGGCGGGAATATCGGTGACGATGCGCTCCATCACCTCTTCGATGTTGATGCCGTTTTTGGCCGAAATGCGGGGAGCGTCCATGGCGGGAATGCCGATGATGTCCTCCACCTCGTTGGCAACCCGTTCGGGGTCGGCGGCGGGCAGGTCGATCTTGTTGATGACCGGGAACACCTCCAGGTCGTGCTCGATGGCCAGATAGGTGTTGGCCAGGGTCTGGGCCTCGATGCCCTGGCTGGCGTCCACCACCAGCACCGCACCTTCGCAGGCAGCCAGCGAACGGGAAACTTCATAGTTAAAGTCCACATGGCCGGGGGTGTCGATGAGGTTGAATTCGTACTGCTTGCCGTCCTTGGCCTTATAGTCGATGGTTACGGCACGGGCCTTGATGGTGATGCCCCGTTCCCGTTCAATGTCCATGTTGTCCAGCAGCTGGCTTTCCATCTCGCGCAGGGGCACTGCGCTGGTCAGCTCCAGCATGCGGTCGGCCAGGGTGCTCTTGCCGTGGTCGATGTGGGCAATGATGCAAAAATTTCGGATGTGGTCACGGTTGTGTGCCATAGAATCCTCCTGTTAAACGTCCTTGTATCAGAAATTGGATCATCAAATTTAATATCAGCTTATTATAGCATATCTTTTTCCATTTTCCTATACTTTTTCCTTCTCGTCCCCCTTCGCCTCCAAGGGGGCAGGAAGGCCCACCAGCAGTTTTTTGCCCATGGGGTATCCCAGTTCCTGTTCGGCCCACCAAAGGCCCGAAAGGGCCGCCAGCCCGGTCACACGCAGGCTGCGGGGCAGCGCCCACTCCGCCTTGCCCAGGGCCGAAAAAGTTCCCCGCACCCTCTCCGGTTCGGCCCTCCATTCTTTGGGGCCAAGGGTCAGTTTTATCCCACCATCCTGTTCCAGTCTTATTCTCGGCAAGGCCTGCTCTGTCCGTCCCATGGTTTGGGCGCTGCGCTGTTCCACCAGCAGGCCGCCCCAGGTCCCCGCCAAAATCAAAAGGGCCAGGGCCGCCGCCATGGCCGGTTTTTTCCACCTGTTCAACTTCCTTCCTCCATTTCTGAAAGCACCTTGGCCAGCGATTTTGCCGTAAGCCGCGCGGCATGGGCCGCCTCTTCAAAGGTGTTCGCATTGGAGCCCACCTCCACCAGCAGCGCCCCGGGGGCCATGTCCTGGTTGTATTTGCGGTAGGCAAAAAACAACGGCCGTGCCAGGGTGGGCCAGTCTTCTTCCATTTGGTTGACCACCTCGGCCCCAAAGCGCAGGTTCTGCCGCCAGTTGGGCATGTTCATGGTGCCGTCGTCGCACCCGGCAATGATCATCACCTGGGCGCAGCTTTTTCCTTCGATGGTGGTCACAGGGGCCACGATGGTGGTCTCATCCCGCTGGATGGCGTCCCGGTGAACATCCAACACCACCTTGATGGTGGGGTGCTCTGCCATCAGCTCCTCCACCGTGGCGCGGCTGCGGTCATAGGAACCGTTGTAGCTGGGATGATCGTGCTGGGTGGTGTCGTGCAGCACCCCGATGCCCGCCGCCTCCAGCTCCTCGGCCATTATTTCTCCGATGGCGCACATGTTTTTGTCCTCTTCCCGGGTGCGCCAGTCGCTGCGTGTGTCGTAATATGGGCCGGTGTGGGTCTCATAGCTTTCGGTGGCGTGGGTGTGGACGATCAGTACCTCCGGCTCTTCGCCCCCCTTCAGGGTCAGCAGCGGGGTCTGTTCCAGCGCTTCTGTAATATCCCCAAAGCTCAGGGCGGTGTAGTTTCTCAGCCAGCCTTCCCCAATATCCAGCCAGGTGCCGTCAGCGGCCCCCACCATGGTCTCACGCAGCAGAGTGCCGCGGTATTCCTCGGGGATGGGCTCGTCCTCCTGTTGGGGTTCTTCCTCTCTGGGCGTCTCTTCGGGCTTAGGCTGCGGAAGGCTCTCCCGCTCCGGTTCTTCCACCTCCAACGGGGGCGCTTCTTCCACCACCTGGGGGGCAAAACGCTGCTTCAGGTGGTGGATGCCCCCTTCGGGCATGGCAACTGCCACCGCCGCCACCACCATGTTTTCGGCCAGCACCGGCCAAACCGGCAGGCTTAGCCCCACCGTCAGCAGCACCGCAGCCCCAAGGCCCACCTGTTCCAGCCCCAGTTTTTTGGTCCGTCGTCTTGCGCCCAAGGCCCGTCCACCTCCCGGTTTGGATGTTCTGCTTCATCCTATTCACCGTGGGGCAAAACTATTCGGACAGCACCCTTATCTCGGCCTCGCTCAGCCCGGGCTGCAATGCCATATTCAGGGCCAGGGCGATGCACCCCGCCCCCCGCCGCACCACAAGGTCGGCGTCGTGTGGGGCCACCAGCATGGGGCAGTTTTTTCGGCTTTCTATCACCTCTTCCTCCACTCCCACCTGTCTTAAATAATCATCCACAAAGGTTTCGGCATCGATGACCATGGGGATGCCCACCGAAATCACCGGCACCCCCAGCCTTTCCCGGTCCAGGGGCAGATGGTTGCCCATCACCCCCGACCCGGGGGTGATGCCGCTGTCGGCAATTTGGATGGTGCGCCCCAGGCGTCCCGGTTCGGCCGCCGCCAGGGCGTCCACAACCACCACCGCCGCCGGCTTCATCTCCCGCACCGCCCAGCCCACCTGTTCGGCCACCTCCAGCCCGGTTTGGGGCAGCACCCCCGGCGCCAAAACCGCCGTTTCCCTCAGGCGGCTGGCGGCACGCAGGTTTTCCTCCAGGTGGCGTGTGGCCAGCACCTGGTCGGCCACCATTGGGCCCAGGGCATCGGGGGTCATCTCCCGGTTGCCCAGCCCCACCACCAGCACCGTTCCCTGTTGGGGCAGCAGCCCTTTCAGCACCCTGGCTGCTGCTGCGGTGCGGTCGGGATTATCATCCACTCCCTGTTCCAGGCTTCGCCCCTCTATGGTATAATAACTGCCAACCGGCTTGCCCAGAAGTTCGGCGGCTGGTTGGTCAGTCACCCGCACCCGCAGCACCGTCACAAGCCCCCATTGTTTTTCTTCCACCTTGATGCCCCGGGGCAGCCGTTCCCCCAGCCTTCCGGCTTGTTCGGCCGCCAAATCGGTCCTACCCCTCATTTTTCCCTCTCCTTTGTGCCACAATGCCAAAAAAGCGGCTTATTTTCTTAAAATTCTTAGGTTTTAGGTGTTGCAATCTTGAAATAAAGGTGATAAAATAACAAGGTACTGTCAAAGGCTGAGTATAGTCTATATAAGGAGGTGCCGCAAATGCCGAACATCAAATCTGCCAAGAAGAGAGTAAAGGTCATCGAAGCCAAGACTCTGCGCAATAAAGCCATCAAGTCTAACCTGAAGACCACCCTGAAGAAGGCCAACCTGGCTATCGAAAATCAGGAAGAAAACAGCGTAGAAGCCGTACGTCTGGCTACCAAGAAGATCGACCAGGCTGTTGCTAAGGGTATTCTGCACAAGAACACCGCTGCTCGCAAAAAGTCTCAGCTTGCTGTTAAGGCTGCCGCTGCCAACAAGTAAAAACTTGTTTCTTTTAACAGACGCCCTATGGGCTTCTGTTTTTCGTTTCAATCGCATTTTTACGCCTTATCCCCCGGCTTGAAGATCAGCGCCGCCACCAGGCCGCACAGCACCGCCGCGGCAATGCCCCCGGCCGATGCGGTCAGCCCTCCGGTCAGCACACCCAGCATGCCCTGCTCGGCCACCGCCTGCCGCACTCCTTTGGCCAGCAGATGCCCAAAGCCGCTCAGGGGGACCGTTGCCCCCGCTCCGCCAAAGTCCACCAGCGGCTGATAAAGTCCCAGGCCGCTGAGCACGACCCCCATCACCACATATCCCACCAGGATGCGCGCCGGGGTCAGCTTGGTAAATTCGATCAGCACCTGCCCGATCAGGCAGAGCAGGCCGCCCACCAAAAACGCCTTGAAATAATCCATCACTTTGCCTCCTTTGGCCCCTGGGCCGAGATCCAGATCAGATGTGCCACTCCGGGGATACTTTCCCCCTGCTGGCTGCTGGTGGGGGACATCAGCGCCCCCGTTGCCATAAACAGCAGGTTTTTCAGCCCACCGCCGGCCACCTGCTTCAGCAGATGCCCGCACAGCACCGAGGCCGAACACCCGCAGCCCGATCCGCCTGCCCCCGCCTGCGGAAAGTTTTCCAGGTCATACAGCATCAGGCCGCAATCCTTGTGGTGTCCCTCCAGTTGGTAGCCTTCCCGTTTCATCAAATCATACAGCAGGCGGGAACCGATCTGCCCCAGGTCGCCTGTAACGATGAGGTCATAATCCTGCGGCCCTGTGCCCATATCGGCAAAAAAGCGGCACAGGGTGTCGGCTGCCGCCGGGGCCATAGCCGCCCCCATGTTGTTGGCGTCCTTGATGCCCAGGTCGACAATGCGCCCAAAGGTCACGCCACGAATAAACGGGCCTTTCTCTCCCCGGCCCACCACTGCCGCTCCGGCCGCCGTGGCGGTCCACTGGGCGCTGGGGGGGCGCTGGCCGCCATATTCCAGCGGAAAGCGGAACTGCCGTTCGGCACTGCAAAAATGGGAGGATGTGACCGCCGCCGCGTATTGGGCAAAGCCTCCCTCCACAAACAGCGCCGCCAGGCCCAAACTTTCGGCCATGGTGGAGCAGGCCCCGTACAGCCCCAAAAAGGGCACCCCCATCTCCCGCAGGCCAAAGGTGGAACCGGTGCACTGGTTCAGCAGGTCTCCGGCAAAAATATAGTCCAGATCTGCAGCGTTCCGTTTCCCCTTTTCCAGGGCAAGCTGCAAGGCACGCTTCTGCATATCGCTTTCGGCTGCTTCCCAGCTTTTTTGTCCAAAGGTGCTGTCGTTGTTGGTGTAATCAAAATTGGATGCCAGGGGGCCCTGGCTTTCTTTTTTTCCGCCCACTGCTGCCGCCGCCAAAACAGACGGCGCCTGCTGCATCAGCAGGGTGGCCTTTCCTTTTCGTGTTGCCATTGGGTTTCCTCCCGTGTTGCGGCTTGCGCCGTTTTTTCACTAAAATTATTTCTCCGCCACGGGGCTTTATTCCACAAAAAATCCCTCTGACCAAAGTCAGAGGGATTTTGTCATTCCGTTAATATTGATACCGTTTTTGATTGGCGGCAAGGCAGACCACCGTCAGCCCCAGCGAAAGCAGCTCGGCCACCACGATGGAAAGCCAAACGCCGTCCAGTCCCCACAGCCCGGGCAGCACCAAAATGGCAGCCACCTGGAACAAAAAGGCCCGCGCAAAGGAAATGACGGCCGAAATCAGCCCGTTGTTTAGGGCGGTAAAGAAGGAGGACCCAAACATATTCAGCCCCATGAACAAATAGGAAACGGCATAGACCCGAAATCCATGGCAGGTCATTTCCAGCAGTTCGGGGTCGTATCCCACAAAAATCCGGGCCAAAGGAGTGGCCAGTACCATGGCCGCCGCTGTCAGCACAATGGCGCCCAGGCCCACAAGGTTCAGGCTCTTTTGCCTCAGGCTTTTCAGCTCCGGGTGGTTTTGGGCGCCGTAGTGGTAGCTGACCACCGGCGCCACCCCAAAGGAATACCCCAAAAAGATGCCCACAAAGATGAAATTGACATACATGATAACGCCATAGGCGGCCACGCCGTTTTCCCCCGCCAGCTTCATTAACTGGAAGTTATACAGCATGTTCACCAGCGACATGGAAAGGTTGCTGACCATCTCGGAAGAACCGTTGGTGCAGGCTTTCAGCATATCACAGCCATACCACCTGGGTTTTACCAGCCGCAGAGCGCTGCTGTTTGGCCGGGCAAAATAGACCACCGGGATAACGCCCCCCACGATCTGGCTGATGGCCGAGGCCCACGCCGCACCCATCAGTCCCCAACGGAACACCGCCACAAACAGGGCGTCCAGAACAATATTGGTCAACCCCGCCGCCACGGTGATATACAGCCCCATGCGGGGTTTTTCAGCCACTACGCAGAAGCTTTGGAACTCGCACTGCCAGATGAAGGCCACCTGCACCGCTATCATCACATTGCCATAGGATACGCAGTATTCCAGCATCTCCCCTTCGGCCCCAAGCCAAACCGAAATGGGCCGTATGGTAAGAAATCCCACCACCGCCAGCAGTGTGCCCACCACAAAGGAGACCCACACCAGCAGCGAAAACAGCTCGTTGGCTTTTTTGCGGTCGCCTTCCCCCATATACCGCCCGATCAGGGCGTTGCCGCCATTGCCGATCATAAAGCCCACGATGCTCAGCATCATCAGATAGGGCATGATCAGGTTGATGGCCGCAAAGGGGGTCTTGCCCACAAAGTTGGATACAAACAACCCATCCACCACCCCATAGATGGAGGTGAATATCATCATCCCAATGGAGGGTATGGTGAACTGGGCCAGTTTTTTATAGGTAAAATGGTCGGAAAGTTGGATGTGCATAGGTTATTTGCTCCGATTATATTCGTTAAATTTTTGTCTCAGGTCGTCCAGATATTTTTGGTTCAGATGCAAATATTGGACCAATTCCTCTTCCTGCCAGGCTGAAAGGATCTCTTCTTCCATCTTCAAAATGGGTTTGATTTTTTCCTCCACAAAGGTTTCTCCCTTTGGGGTGAGCCACATGGTTTTTTTGCGGCCTTCCCCCGCCTGCAGGTACATCAGCTCATTCTTTTCCAGTTTGCGCACCGCCGATTCGATGGTCTGGCGACTGGTGCCGTTGTGTTTATAGGCCAAACTAAGCAGGCAGCCGTTGCCCAACTCGCACAGGGTGTACAACACATTAAATTCGCTGTTGCTCAAGCCGCTTTGACGGGCAATTTCGTGATAAGTAAAATCTATTTCGCTGAAAATGTCGTTAACTTTTTTCAGACGGTTAAATGTTTCTTTGTTCATAGCTGGCCCTCATTTGTCCGAAATCGTACAATATTGTATCATATCCCCTATGCAATGTCAACCTACACTCCCCGGCATTCTCCCTGTCATCCAATTGTCGTTTTCCCTTGCCCCACCACCACGATATAATTGAAAAACCGCCGCCTCCGAAGAGGTTTATCCCCACAAAAACTTCAGCGAAATTTCCCAGTACTGCCACTCCCGCAACATCCGCCTTTTCAATTTCCTGTTTGCCAGCCGAAAGGTCTCCTTCGACCTTATGGTAGAAAACCATGTATCAAACCGGCCGTGACCTACTCTATCACTACCGCGAAACTTCGGAGGGCGGTCTGGTCAAACTCTACTCCAAAAGTCAATGACCCAAAAGGGGCTTGCCGCATGGCAAGCCCCTTTTTTTCACAGCATCTTCAGCGCAAAAAAGATCAATCCATAGGCCACGCTGGCCGCCAGTCCGTAGACGATCACCGGTCCGGCAATAACAAACATCTTGGCGCCGGTGCCCAGCACCAATCCTTCGGTGCGGAACTCCATGGCCGGCGAGGTGATGGCGTTGGAAAAACCGGTGATGGGCACCAGAGTCCCGGCCCCCGCCAGGCGGGCGATGTTGTCATACACCTTCAGCCCGGTCAGCAGGGCCGAAAGGGCGATCAGCGTCACCGAGGTCATGGTGGCTGCCGCCTCCTGCTCCATTCCCCTGCCCAGATAAAAACTCAGCAGTCCCTGGCCCAGGGTGCAGATGGCTCCCCCCACTCCAAATGCCCACAAAAACCGGGAAAGGTGTTTTCCGGGCGGGGTGGCCCTGTCCACCATCCTTTTATATTCTTCTTTGGTTGGCTGCATGGCTCCACATCCTTTTTCTTGGTTTTGTGTTAGTTTTTGCAGCACAAGCCCTTTTATTCCATGCAAAAACGCCCCCGACCATGTGGTCGGGGGCGTCGAACTTTAGTCCTCGGGTTGTCAGATCAACTCGATGATGGCCATTTCGGCGGCGTCGCCGCGACGGGGGCCAATCTTGACGATGCGGGTGTAACCGCCGTTTCTCTCCGCATACTTGGGAGCAATCTCGTCAAAGAGTTTCTTGGCAACGTCTTCCTTGGTAACAAAGCTCAAGACCTGACGCTTGGCGTGAAGGTCGCCGCTTTTTGCGATGGTGATCATCTTTTCAGTCATCGAGCGGACTTCTTTTGCTCTGGTCACGGTAGTTTCGATCTTGCCCTTTTCGAGCAGAAAAGTAACCATTGCTCGAAGCATAGCCATTCTGTTGGCTGTGGCTCTACCGAGCTTTCTGGATCCTGCCATCGAAAATCACTCCTTTACTGTTCTGGATTCGCCCGGCCGGCTGCCGGGGCAGCCCTGCCGGCGTTGTAGTTGATTATTCTTCCTCTTTGCTCAGGTTGAAGCCCAGAGATTCGAGCTTGCTCATAACCTCTTCCAGGGACTTCTTACCCAGATTGCGAACCTTCATCATTTCGTCGGGAGACTTGTTGATGAGGTCGCCCACCGTATTCACCCCGGCACGCTTGAGGCAGTTAAAGGCACGAACAGAAAGGTCAAGCTCTTCAATTGTCCTCTCAAGTACTTCTACCTTGCCGGTATCCTCTTTCTTTTCGATGATATCGGCAGTGCTCACTTCGTCAGAAAGATCGACAAAATGATTGAGCTGTCGATTGAGGATCTTGGCCGCCAGACTTACTGCTTCCTTGGCCGAAATGGTACCGTCGGTCCATACTTCCAGGGTCAGTTTGTCATAGTCGGTAATCTGTTCCACACGGGTGTTTTCCACCGTGTAGTTTACCTTAAGCACAGGGGTATAAATGCTGTCAACGTGGATGGTGCCCACGGGCAGCTTTTCGGTATCGTTCTGCTTGTTGCGTTCAGACGAAACATAGCCCTGGCCCTTCTTCAGTACCAGTTCCATGTCCAGTTTGGCGCCCTCTGCCAAAGTGGCAATGTGCATGCCGGGGTCAAGGATCTCAACCTCGGGGTCGGGTTCAATCGACCCAGCGGTTACTTCACATTCCCCTTCTGCAACGATCTTTACCCTTTTGGGAGTGTCACTATAGAGCTTTGCAGTCAGACCCTTGATGTTCAGGATGATCTCAGCGACATCCTCCTTTACACCGGGGATGGTGGAAAACTCATGCTGTACGCCGTCAATCAGAACGGAAGTGACGGCTACGCCGGGAAGCGAGGAGAGCAGAACACGCCGCAGACTGTTACCCAGGGTGGTGCCAAAGCCACGGTCAAGGGGCTCGGCCACAAACTTGCCGTAGGTTCCGTCGGGCTTAAGTTCCACAGTATCGATCTTGGGCTCGATGATTTTAACCATAAATTGAAACCCTCCTTTTTAAGACTGTTGTCTTTTTTGCCTTCCCTTGCTGAATTGCAGGTCAGATGGATTTAACGGCTGTAGAATTCGACGATGTAATGTTCTTCAACATCCAGGTCGATATCTTCGCGGTTGGGCAGCTCGACGATGCGGGCTTCCATCTTTTCTGCGTTTACATCCAGCCACTTGGGAACAGGGCGGGAGGAATTGGCTTCAATCACGCTCTTGATCTTATCAGAAGTCTTGCTCTTGTCAGCTACTGCAACAACGTCGCCAGCCTTCAGCAGGATGGAGGGGATGTTGCCCTTGTGGCCGTTCAGAGTAAAGTGATTGTGACGAACCAGCTGGCGGGCTTCGGCACGGGAAGAAGCAAAGCCAATGCGGTAAACCACATTGTCCAGGCGGCTTTCCAGAATGCGAAGCAGGTTTTCGCCGGTCATGCCAGCGGAACGCTCAGCCATATCGAAGTACTTTTCCATCTGGCTTTCCAGAACGCCGTAGTAGCGTCTGCAGGTCTGCTTGCTGCGAAGCTGCACACCGTAGTCAGATACTTTCTTGCGGGACTTGCCATGCTGTCCGGGAACAGAAGCACGACGGGTAACTGCACACTTGCCAGTGTAGCAACGTTCACCCTTCAGGAACAGCTTCTTGCCCTCGCGACGGCAAATTCTGCAAACTGCACCGGTATATCTTGCCATCTTAAAGATGCACCTCCTGTTTTATAGTCCCCACATCGCTTGTGGGGTCGCCTGTTGTAACAACAGGCAGGTTGTTGTTTGTCCGATCAGACGCGTCTTCTCTTGGGAGGACGGCAGCCGTTGTGAGGAATAGGAGTGACGTCCTTGATCATGGTGACGTCCAGGCCAGCGGCCTGCAGAGCACGGATGGCGGCTTCACGGCCGGAACCGGGGCCCTTTACATAAACCTCAACAGACTTCAGACCATGCTCCATAGCGGCCTTGGCAGCGGTTTCGGCTGCAGACTGGGCGGCAAAGGGAGTGGACTTTCTGGAACCACGGAAACCCATTTCACCGGCGCTGGCCCAAGACAGAGCGTTGCCCTGGGTATCGGTGATGGTTACGATGGTATTGTTGAAGGTGGACTGGATATGAGCAGCACCACGTTCAATATTCTTGCGCTCGCGACGACGGCGAGTAGTGGCCTTTTTGGCTTGCTGTTTTGCCATTTCTCAAATCCCTCCTTACTTCTTCTTATTAGCGATGGTCTTCTTGGGACCCTTTCTGGTACGAGCATTGGTCTTGGTGCGCTGGCCTCTTACAGGCAGGCCCTTTCTATGGCGTACGCCACGGTAGCAGCCAATTTCAACAAGACGCTTGATGTTCAGGGAAGTTTCGCGACGCAGGTCGCCTTCTACCTGAATGTTGTGGTCGATATACTCACGCAGCTTGGAAACGTCATCCTCAGACAGATCCTTTACACGGATATCGGGGTCGATACCGGTGGCAGCAAGGATGTCATTGGCGGTCTTTCTGCCGATGCCATAAACATAGGTCAGACCAATTTCAACACGCTTTTCGCGAGGCAGGTCAACACCAGCTATACGAGCCATTCTTTGTTACACCTCCATTAACTTGGATTCTGTTTAGCCCTGACGCTGCTTGTGCTTGGGGTTCTGGCAAATAACCATGATGCGGCCTTTGCGCTTGATAATCTTGCACTTTTCACAGATGGGCTTTACCGAAGGTCTTACTTTCATTCGGAATACCTCCTCTTACTTAGAACGCCATGTAATGCGTCCTTTGGTGAGATCGTACGGGGAAATCTCAACAGTAACTTTATCTCCAGGCAGGATGCGGATGTAGTTCATGCGCAGCTTGCCGGAAATGTGTGCTAACAGTTTGTGTCCGTTGGGCAGTTCAACCTGGAACTGCGCATTGGGCAGAGCGTCAACTACGACGCCTTCAATTTCAATTACGTCATCCTTGGCCAAAACAAATACCTCCCGTCTTCATTCGGTTGGATGTGCCGTGTTCCATTGTGCCAATATCTGACGCAGCCTGCGGTCCGAGGTGACCTCTTCCCGCCCGATGCTGTGGGTGGTGAGGGCCAGGTGCAGGGGGTTCTTCTTTTTGGGAAAAGCCACCTTTCTGCGCCTGCCATCGGCGATCCAGCAATATCCGCCTTCACACCGCACTACCATGTAACAGCTGCCTGCGTCGCGTCCGGCCTTGGCCAACACGACCATGCCCTCTTTGAATTCCATTGCTTTCTCCTCAGGGCCGTGTGGTCAACACCACCGGTCCGTTGTCGGTAATAGCGATCGTGTGTTCAAAGTGAGCCGACAAACTTCCGCTGGCGGTTAGCACCGTCCAGCCGTCCGGCTGCACCTCAACATCCTCGCCCACAAGGTTGATCATGGGCTCAATGGCAATGGTCATGCCGGGTGCAAGGCGGGGGCCTCGTCCGGCACGCCCATAGTTGGGAACTTCGGGGTCCTCGTGCAGCTGGGCGCCAACGCCGTGGCCGATGAATTCACGGACCACACCGTAGCCGAAGCTTTCGGCGTGCTGCTGCACCGCGGCACCAATGTCGCCGATGCGGTTGCCCCGGATGGCCTGGGCAATGCCCAGTTCCAGGCAGCGGGCGGTCACGTCCATCAGCTGCTGTGCCTCGGCCGAAACGCTGCCCACACCCACCGTTGCGGCGGTGTCGCCGTGGTAGCCTTTATAAAAGGCGCCCACATCGATGCTTACGATATCGCCCTCGCGCAGGATGCGCTGCTTGCTGGGGATACCGTGGATGACCTCATTGTTCACCGAAACGCAAGCCGAGGCGGGAAATCCGCCGTACCCCAAAAAGGAGGGCTTTGCGCCATGGGATGTGATGAATTGGTGGACCGCCCGGTTTACATCCATGGTGGTCACGCCGGGCTTGCAGGCTTCCATGCCTGCCGCCAGGGCGCCACCGGCGATCCTGCCGGCTTCCCTCATTCGGGAAAGTTCTTGGCTGGTTTTCAGAATAATCATTCTTCTGCCCCCAAAGCTTTCAGGGTCAAAGAAGTATTCTCTTCAATGGTTTCACCGGCTACCTCTACCAACAGTCCCTTGCCGGCATAGAATGCCTTCAGGGGTTCGGTCTGCTGGTGGTAAACGGTCAAACGGTCGCGGATCGTTTCAGGTGCGTCATCCTTGCGGGTGACTACCTTGGCACCACAGCGGTCACACACACCCTCAACCTTGGGGGGCTTGTGCTGCATGTGGTAGGAAGCTCCACAGCCTTCGCAGACGCGGCGTCCGCCCAGGCGTCTCATAACTTCCTCGTCTTCCACCTCAAAGTCGATGACCTTGGTGATGGCGACGCCCATTTCCTCCAGGGCCTGTGCCTGGGGCACAGTGCGGGGGAAACCATCCAGAATGAAGCCGTTCTGGCAATCGTCTTGTGCCAGGCGCTCGCGGATGATACCGATAACGACCTCGTCGGGTACCAGCTGGCCGGCTTCAATGAAGCTCTTGGCCTTCAGACCCATTTCGGTGCCGTTTTTCAGCGCCTCGCGGATGATGTTGCCGGTGGAGATGGCGGGGATGCCCAGGCGGTCGGTCAGGATCTCGGCCTGGGTCCCTTTGCCGGCTCCAGGTGCTCCCAGAAGAATCAGATTCATCATGGAAGCCACCTCTTATTCAAGGAAGCCCTTGTAGTGGCGCATCATCATCTGGGATTCCAGAGTACGTACGGTATCCAGAGCTACACCAACAACAATGATGATGGAGGTGCCGCCCAGGCTGATGTTCATCTTTGCCACTGCGCCAACGATGATGGGCAGAATGGCGATCAGACCCAGGAACAGAGCACCAACCAGGGTGATCTTGCTGATGGCCTTGCTGATGAATTCGGCAGTGGGCTTGCCGGGACGGATACCGGGGATGGCACCGCTGTTCTTACGCAGGTTGTTTGCCATTTCAACGGGATTGTACTGAATGGCTACATAGAAGTAGTTGAATGCAATGATCAGTACAAAGTAGAGAACGGCGTACAGCACAGTGTTGTAATCGAACCAGCTCAGAATCTTGTAACCCAGGGAATCAGAACCGCCGGAGTATACAAAGCTCTTGATGGTGCCGGGGATGGACAGGAATGCGCTGGCGAAGATAACAGGCAGAACACCGGACATATTGACCTTGATGGGAATATGGCTGGAGTTGCCGCCGTACATCTTGCGGCCAACAACACGCTTGGCGTACTGTACGGGGATGCGGCGTTCGGCGTTGGTCATCCATACGATGAAGCCGATCAGCACGATGAACAGTACGATAACCAGGGGTACAAAGAAGAAATATGCGGTAGCACCGTAGAAAGCCAGTTCCAGGTATGCGATCAGGGTCAGCACGGCCTGAGGACCGCGGGACACGATACCGGTGAACAGGATCAGGGAGATACCGTTGCCGATGCCCTTGGCATCAATGCGTTCGCCCAGCCATACAACCAGCATGGCACCGGCGGTAAAGCTTACGATGATGGTCAGAGCGGCGATAACGCCTTCAAAACCACTGCGGTAAGCCAGAGCACCGGCGGTGTTGCGGAACATGAAGTAGTAGGCGGTAGCTTCGATCAGAGCCAGGGCCACAGTGGTGTAGCGGCTGATCTTCTGGATCTTCTTACGGCCTTCTTCGCCTTCCTTGCTCAGACGTTCCAGAGCGGGGATGGCAATGGTCAGCAACTGGATAACGATGGACGAAGTAATGTAGGGCGAAATGGACAGGGCAAACAGGGTGGCGCTTGCGAAAGCACCGCCGGTCAGAATGTCCAGATAACCCAGAAGGTTGCCGTTCTGACTGATCATTTCCTGCAAGGTGGTGGGATCCAGGAAAGGAACGGGGATCACCGAACCAATACGGACGATAAGCAGGATCAGCAGAGTGTACAGAATCTTTTTGCGGAGTTCAGGGATCTGCCAGGCATTCTTCAGTGTAGTAAACATATCACTTCACCTCTGCCTTTCCGCCTGCCTCCTCAATCTTCTGCTTTGCGCTTGCGGAATAAGCGGCAACAGAGACATTGAGCTTCTTGGTCAGCTCGCCTCTGCCCAGAATTTTAATGCCGTCCTGTGCGTCCTTCACAATACCGGCCTTCAGGATGGCTTCCTGGTCAACAGTAGCGCCGTCCTCAAACTTGTTGAGCATTTCAACGTTGATAGCGGTGTACTTGGTGGCAAAAATGTTGTTAAAGCCACGCTTAGGAATACGTCTCTGAAGGGGCATCTGGCCGCCTTCAAAACCGGGACGAACACCGCCGCCGGAACGGGCTTTCTGGCCCTTGTGGCCCTTGCCCGCAGTCTTACCGTTACCGGAACCGTGACCTCTGCCCTTGCGGAAGACGTCCTTGGTGGAACCGGGTGCCGGAGTCAGCTCGTGTAATTTCATTTGGCCTGCACCTCCTTATTCAGATACCTCGACGAGGTGAGTAATTTTTGCGATCTTGCCCTTGGTAGCGTCGTTGATGGGCTGGGTTACAACCTGGCCGATCTTACGCAGACCCAGGGATTCGGCAGTAGCGATCTGGTCCTTTTTGCAGCCGACCAGACTCTTTACCAGCTTGATCTGGTATACATTGCCCTTTTTAGCCTTAGGCATAGTCTAGTCCTCCTTAGCCAATAATTTCCTTCACGTTCTTGCCACGAACTTCTGCAACCTGCTTGGCATCTCTCAGGGAAGCCAGACCGTTGAAGGTAGCGGTAACTACGTTAACGGGGGTGTTGGAACGCAGGCACTTGGTTCGAATGTCCTTGATACCGGCAACGTCCATAACGGCACGGACGGGGCCGCCGGCAATAACACCAGTACCCTGGGGAGCGGGCTTCATCAGTACTTCACCAGCGCTGAACTTGCCTACTACTTCGTGGGGAATGGTGGTGCCCTTCAGGGTGATCTTGATCAGATTCTTCTTGGCGTCCTCGATGCCCTTACGGATAGCGTCGGGAACTTCGGAGGATTTGCCAAGACCAAAGCCGATGGTGCCGTTGCCGTCACCGACAACTACCAGGGCTGTGAATTTCATGACACGGCCGCCCTTAACCGTCTTGGATACACGGTTAATGGATACGACACGTTCACTCAGGTTCAGTGTAGAGCCATCAATGCGAGACAAATGTATCCCTCCTCGTTAGAACTTGAGGCCGCCCTCACGGGCACCCTCAGCCAGAGCCTTAATGCGGCCGTGATATACATAGCCGCCACGGTCAAACACAACTTCAGTGATGCCGGCCTTTACAGCAGCTTCAGCAACAGCCTTGCCTACTGCAGCAGCACCCTCGGCGTTGCCGCCGTTCAGTTCGAAGCCCTTATCCATGGAAGAAGCAGCGGCCAGAGTCTTGCCGGCTACGTCATCAATGATCTGGGCATAGATGTGCTTGGAGGAGCGGAATACGTTCAGGCGGGGGCATTCAGCGGTACCGCTGATCTTGCCTCTTACACGCAGATGGCGCTTCAGACGTGCTTTGTTCTTGTCAGCTTTAGTCACCATTTTATTTCACTCCTTTACCTTACTTCTTAGCCTTGCCGGCCTTGCCTTCCTTGCGGATGACATATTCGCCAACATAGCGGATACCCTTGCCCTTGTAAGGTTCGGGAGGACGCTTTTCGCGCACATTGGCAGCGAACTGTCCAACCTTCTGCTTGTCGGGGCCAGAGATGATGATTTTGTTGGGGGCAGGTACGTCGATGGTGATGCCATCGATTTCGGGCATGATCACCTGATGCGAGAAGCCCAGGTTCATAACCAGTTCGTTGCCCTGCTTTGCTGCACGGTAGCCAACGCCCAGGATCTCCAGTTCCTTCTTGAAGCCTTCGCCGCAGCCCTGGATCATGTTGGCGATCAGGGTACGGGTCAGACCATGCAGGCTCTTCTGTTCCTTGCTTTCGTCGGCACGGTTTACCACTACTTCGTTGTTTTCAACGCTTACGGTCATACCGGGGTTTACGGTGTAGCTGGATTCGCCCTTAGCACCCTTAACGGAAACTACGTTGCCGTCAACCTTTACCTCAACGCCAGCGGGGATGGCGATGGGCTTTCTACCAATTCGGCTCATTCTTAACTACACCCCCTTACCAAATAAATGCCAGGACTTCGCCGCCCACGTTTTCCTTGCGGGCCTGCTTGTCGGTCATAATGCCTTTAGAAGTGGATACAATGGCGATACCCAGGCCCTTCAGAACCTTGGGCATTTCCTCGCAGCTTGCGTAAATACGCAGGCCGGGCTTGGAAACTCTGCGCAGACCCGAAATAACGGGGGTCTTGCCAGCGCCGTACTTCAGGGTGATGTGGATCATACCCTGCTTGTCGTCAGAAACGACGTTAAATGCTTTGATGTAGCCTTCGTCCAGAAGAATCTGTGCAATTGCGATCTTCATCTTGGAAGCGGGCACATCAACCGTATCATGCTTCGCCGAGTTTGCATTTCTGATACGAGTCAGCATGTCGGCGATAGTATCGGTTATATGCATAGGGACAAACCTCCTTTGCTCATGCTTACCTTAGTTTTACCAACTGGCCTTCTTCACACCGGGAATCTGGCCCTTGTATGCCAGTTCACGGAAACAAATACGACAAATGCCGAACTTGCGCAGGTAGGCGTGGGGACGACCACAGATCTTGCATCTGTTGTAAGCACGGGTAGAGAACTTGGGGGCAGCCTGCTGCTTCAGAATCATAGACTTCTTTGCCATGTTGTTTCTCCTCCCTTTCTTACTTTTCGAAAGGAGCGCCCATCAGAGTCAGAAGCTCGCGGGACTCCTCGTCGGTCTTGGCGGTGGTTACAAAGGTAATGTCCATGCCGCGTACCTTGTCGATCTTGTCATACTCGATTTCGGGGAAAATCAGCTGTTCCTTGATGCCCATGTTGTAGTTGCCGCGGCCGTCAAAACCGTTGGCGTTGATGCCACGGAAGTCACGTACGCGGGGCAGTGCTACGTTGAACAGACGATCCATAAATTCGTACATCTGCTCGCCGCGCAGGGTCACCTTTGCGCCGATGATCATGCCTTCACGCAGCTTAAAGTTAGCTACGCTCTTGCGGGCCTTGCACAAAACAGCCTTCTGACCGGTGATCTTGCCCAGGTCGCCAACAATGGCATCCATGACCTTGGGGTTTTCACGGGCTTCGCCAGCGCCAACGTTCAGCACGATCTTTTCCATCTTGGGGATCTGCATGACGCTGGAGTAGCCGAACTTCTTCATCAGAGCAGGGGCTACATCCTTAGCATAGAGTTCTTTCAATCTTGCCATGTTTTCTCCTCCCTACCCTTACAGAGTTGCGCCGCACTTGGTGCAAACGCGTACCTTCTTGTCGCCGTCCATCTTGTGGCCAACGCGAACAGCCTTCTTGCACTTGGGGCAAACCAGCTGTACCTTGGAAGCGTACATAGCACCTTCAGCCTTGACGATACCACCGGGTTCGCCCTGCTTGCGGGGTTTTACATGCTTGGTTACCATGTTGCAGTCCTTAACAATTACCTTGTTTTCCTTGGGGGAAACCTGCAGCACTTCACCCTGCTTGCCCTTGTCCTTGCCGGACAGGATGACGACGGTGTCGCCAGTTTTTACGTGTACCTTATTCATTGTGCGACACCTCCTTTACAGTACTTCGGGAGCCAGAGACAGGATCTTGGTGTATTCCTTGTCACGCAGCTCACGAGCAACGGGCCCAAAAATACGGGTACCCTTGGGGTTCTTGTCTTCCTTGATGATTACAGCAGCGTTCTCGTCAAAACGAATGTAGGTGCCGTCCTCGCGGCGCAGCCCCTTGGCAGAACGCACGATTACTGCTTTCACAACGTCGCCCTTTTTGACCTGACCGCCCGGGGCTGCTTTCTTAACGGAAGCAACTACCACATCGCCAATGTTGGCGTATCTCCGGCGGGAGCCACCCAGCACGCGGATGCACATGAGTTCCTTGGCACCGGTGTTGTCGGCTACTTTGAGATAGGTCTGCATCTGTATCACAGAGCGTTCCTCCTTTCGGTAACTCTATACCTTAATACGTTTAAGCTTACTTGGCCTTTTCAATGATCTTGGATACGCGCCAGTTCTTATCCTTGGAAAGGGGGCGGGTTTCCATGATCTCTACGGTATCACCTACACCGCAGGCATTCAGCTCGTCGTGAGCCTTAAACTTTACGGTGCGCTTGATGATCTTCTTGTACAGGGGATGGCGGACGCTGTCTTCAATGGCAACAACAACGGTCTTGTCCATCTTGTCGCTTACTACAGTGCCCACGCGGGTCTTTCTGAGATTTCTCTCCACGGTTTATCCTCCCTTCGCACCTTACTGTGCCAGTTCTTTTTCCCTGATAACGCTCTTCACACGGGCGATGTCTTTCTTAACATCCTTCAGGCGAATGGGGTTATCAAGCTGATTTACAGCATGCTGGAAGCGAAGGTTGAACAGCTCAGCTTTAAGCGATGCCAGCTTTTCGTTGAGCTCAGCAGGCGACATCTCTCTGATTTCGTTTGCTTTCATTACTCTTCAACCTCCTTTTTTACAAACTTGCACTTAACAGGCAGCTTGTAGGAAGCAAGGCGCATAGCCTCGCGGGCCAGTTCCTCGGAAACGCCACCGATTTCGAACATTATGCGGCCGGGCTTAACAACGGCTACCCAATATTCAGGGCTGCCCTTACCGGAACCCATTCGGGTTTCAGCAGGCTTTTCGGTGATGGGCTTGTCGGGGAAAATCTTGATCCATACCTGACCGCCACGCTTGATGTAACGGGTCATGGCGATACGGGCGGCTTCGATCTGGTTAGAGGTGACCCAGGCTGCTTCAGTGGACTGAAGGCCAAATTCACCATAGGTTACGGTATTGCCTCTCAGGGCCTTGCCGGTCAGGCGGCCTCTGTGTACACGACGGTACTTAACTCTCTTGGGCAGAAGCATTACTGTTTCCCTCCTTCTTTGGCGGGCTTTTTGTCCTGCAGCACTTCGCCGGTGTAGATCCAAACCTTGATGCCGATGCGGCCATAGGTGGTTGCGGCTTCTGCAAAACCATAGTCAATGTTGGCGCGCAGAGTCTGCAGGGGGATGGTGCCCTCGTGATACTGTTCGCTGCGGGCGATTTCAGCGCCACCCAGACGGCCGGAAACCATGATCTTGATACCCTTGGCGCCACCGCCGAAACGGGTGTTCATTGCACGGCCAATGGCCTGCTTCATGGTGCGGCGGAAGGATGCGCGGTTTTCCAGCTGAGAAGCAATGCTCTCGGCTACCAGCTGAGCGTTCTGCTCGGCCTTCTTCACTTCCACAACGTTGATGATAACATTCTTGGGCTGATTGGTGTTCTTGCCTACCAGGGCTTCACACTGTGCCTTCAGCTTGTCGATTTCCTGGCCGCCCTTGCCGATTACAATGCCGGGACGAGCGCAGAAGATGTTGATGCGTACCTTGGTGGCATCGCGTTCGATCTCAATCTTGGCAACGCCAGCTTCGTACAGGGCCTTCTTCAGGAACTTACGCAGGTTGTAGTCCTCGACCAGGATATCGCCGAAAGCTTCCTTGCGAGCAAACCAGCGGGAATCCCAATCCTTGATGACACCCACACGAAGACCGTGGGGATTTACTTTCTGTCCCATAGTTTACCTCCTCTTTCGACTTATTCCTTCTCGCACACCACCATGGTGATGTGAGAGGTTCTCTTGAGAACACGGTATGCTCTGCCCTGGGCACGGGGACGGATCCGCTTCATAATAGGACCGGGGCAAACAAAGCATTCAGAAACATAGAGATTGTTCTTGTCCATGTTAAAGTTGTTCTCAGCGTTGGCCATTGCGGACTTCAGCAGCTTGGCTACGGGTTCGCAGGCGGCCTTGGGGGTGTTTTCCAGAATAGCCATTGCCAGGTCGGCGGGCTTGTTTCTGATCAGATCCAGTACGATCTGCACCTTACGGGGCGACATACGCAGATTTCTCAAATATGCTTTAGCTTCCATGTATATCCTCCTCCCGTTACTTGGTTTTCTTTGCGCCCGCATGACCACGATAGGTGCGAGTGGGAGCAAATTCGCCCAGCTTATGACCAACCATATCTTCGGTTACATAAACGGGTACGTGCTTGCGGCCATCATGTACCGCAAAGGTGTGACCTACAAAGTCAGGGAAAATGGTGGAGGCGCGGCTCCAGGTCTTGAGGACACGCTTTTCGCCGGACTGATTCATTTCCTGGACGCGGGCCAGCAGCTTGGGCTGGACAAACGGTCCCTTCTTGATACTTCTACCCATTTGCTATCCCTCCTTACTTAGCATTGCGGCGCTTGACAATATACTTGTCGGAGCGATGGTGCTTGGCTCTGGTCTTGTAACCCAGGGCGGGCTTGCCCCAAGGAGTTACAGGGCCGGGACGACCGATGGGGCTCTTGCCTTCGCCACCGCCGTGGGGGTGGTCGCAGGGGTTCATAACAGAGCCGCGAACGGTGGGACGAATGCCCAGATGACGGGTACGGCCAGCCTTGCCCAGCGATACGTTTTCGTGGTCAACGTTGCCCACCTGGCCGATGGTGGCCATGCAGTTCTGGGGAACGTTGCGCAGTTCGCCGGAGGGCAGACGGATCAGGGCAAAGTTGTTTTCCTTAGCCATGAGCTGGGCCTGTACGCCGCCGGAGCGGGCCAGCTGAGCACCCTTGCCGGGGTACAGCTCTACGTTGTGGATGAAGGTACCAACAGGAATGTTGGCCAGGGGCAGGGCATTGCCAGGCTTGATGTCGGCGCCCTTGCCGGCTTCGATGGTGTCGCCAACCTTCAGGCCAACGGGAGCGATAATGTAGCGCTTTTCGCCGTCTTCGTACTGAACCAGAGCGATGTGAGCGGTACGGTTAGGATCGTATTCCAGGGTCAGAACCTTGGCGGGCATATCCAGCTTGTTACGCTTGAAGTCGATGATACGGTACTTGCGACGGTTGCCGCCGCCGTGGTGGCGAACGGTGATGCGACCGGTGTTGTTGCGGCCGGAGTGCTTCTTCAAAGGCTCCAGCAGGCTTTTCTCGGGCGCAACCTTGGACAGCTCGGAGTAGTCGGTAACAGTCATGTCACGACGGCCGGGTGTCGTAGGCTTATATTTCTTGATAGCCATTTCGGTTTCACTCTCCTCATAGAATTATCGGGGCTATTTTCCCCATAAAAGGAACGGCTTGCGTTCCGTGGGCGGAGCACTGAGCTTTGTGTGCGTCGGACAGTACCAGGACGCGCTGTGCTTCTCGCCGGTTGCCTTACATCATGGATTCGAAGAATTCGATGCCCTTGCTGTCAGCAGTCAGGGTTACGATTGCCTTCTTGTAGCTGGCGGTGTAGCCACGGTAGCGGCCCATGGTCTTCATACGGCCACGCACATGCATGGTGTTTACCTTTTCAACCTTGGTGCCGGGGAACAGGGCTTCAACGGCTTCGGCAATTTCTACCTTGTTTGCGGTCTTGGCAACCTTAAAAGTGTACTTACGCACTGCAACACCGGCCATGGAGGCTTCGGTGATCACGGGGCGCAGAATGATGTCCTGGGGAGCTTTCATTATGCGTACACCTCCTCAAGTTTTTCCACTGCCTCAGCGGCAATGATGAAGTTGTTGTAGTTGAGGATGTCATATACATTGAGGGAACCAACAACGGCGGTCTTAACACCGGGGATGTTGGCAGCGCTCTTGATGACCTTCTCGTTTACCTCGGGCAGTACGATCAGAGCCTTCTTTTCAACACCCAGGGCGTTGAGCAGCTTGACGATGTCCTTGGTCTTGTACTCGTCCATGGTGATCTGGTCGATTACCATCATTTCGTTGTCCTTCACCTTAGCGGAGAAAGCGCTGCGGAATGCCAGCTTCTTGACCTTGCGGTTCAAGGAGTAGCTGTAGTCGCGGGGCTTGGGGCCCAGGGCTACGCCGCCGTGGTACCAGTGAGGAGCACGGGTGGAACCCTGACGGGCGTGGCCGGTGCCCTTCTGTCTCCAGGGCTTGCGGCCGCCACCGGCTACTTCGGTGCGGGTGAGGGTGGACTGAGTGCCCTGACGCTGGTTGGCCAGGAAGTTCTTTACGGCTTCGTGGAGGACAGCCATGTTGGGCTCGATGCCAAATACGGCTTCAGAAAGGTCCTTGGTGCCCAGCTCTTTGCCGGTCATGTCATACAGTTTTACCTTAGGCATTTGTGTTTCCTCCTTCCATTAAGCCTTCTTGACGCTATCGGTGATGTACACGATGCCGCCCTTGGGGCCGGGTACTGCGCCGCGGATAGCGATCAGGTTGTTTTCAGCATCTACCTTGGCAACGGTCAGATTCTGTACAGTTACACGGTCAACACCAAAGTGGCCGGGCAGCTTCTTACCCTTGGCTACGCGAGAGGGGTCGGAGCAGGCGCCGGAAGAACCGGAGTGACGATGTACAGGGCCGGTACCGTGGGTTTCCTTCAGGCGGTGGCCGTTCCAGCGCTTGATGGTGCCGGAATAACCGTGACCCTTGGAAGTACCGCAGACGTCAACCACGTCGCCGGCAGCAAAGGTGTCGGCCTTCAGGATGTCGCCTACGTTAACAGCGGAAATGTCGTCGAGACGGAATTCGCGCAGGGTGCGCTTGGGAGCCACGTCGTTCTTGGCGAAGTGACCCTTCTGGGGCTTGTTGAGGTTCTTTTCCTTGATGTCGCCATAACCGATCTGCACGGCTTCATAGCCGTCGTTTTCGGCAGTCTTCTTGGTAACTACTACGCAAGGACCAGCCTCTACTACAGTTACGGGAATTACGTTTCCCTTTTCGTCAAAAATCTGGGTCATACCCACCTTTTTGCCGATGATGCATTTTTGCATGGTGTGTTTCCTCCTATTGGTTATTGGTTGGACAAATTGGGCTGTCCAACGTGACCCGACCGTGGGATGCCTCCCCGGTCTTTTCTTGTGTGCCTGTTGAAATCTTTCAGCTTAGAGCTTGATTTCGATTTCAACGCCGGCGGGCAACTCCAGAGCAGTGAGAGCTTCAACGGTCTTGTTGGAAGGTCTCAGGATGTCAATGAGTCGCTTGTGAGTTCTCATCTCAAACTGTTCACGGCTATCCTTGTACTTGTGTACGGCACGCAGGATAGTAACGATTTCTCTTTCAGTGGGCAGGGGGATGGGACCCGATACTCGTGCACCAGTACGCTTTGCGGTCTCGACAATACGCTCGGCGGATGCATCTACCAACTGATGATCGTAACCCTTCAGTCTGATTCTGATTTTCTCTTTGACTGCCAAATTCATCGCCTCCTACAGCATTTTTTCGGCGACGTCTGTTGAATTTGTTTGTTTTACACCGCACACCCTGCCGGGTGTTCCGCGAAAACCCATGAAAAATACCGGTTGAACCGCGCCTGTTTTTCAACAGGGTTTCGATCCAATCCGGCGCCCTAAGACACACCCCGGCCTAAGCCAAGGTTGCCTTTCACGTGCTTTCGCGCAGCCCGAAAAGGGATGCCGCGCAGCAAACAATCATTCAAAGCCGCCCGGTTTTAAATCGGACATACTCCGCAGAAATTACCCGTCATTTGACGGCAACCTCCTGCATCATCGCATATCTTTTGCAGTCGTGCCCTATTATATTACCACGCAAGGTGCAAGATTGCAAGCTTTTTTTTAGGAATTTTTGAAGAATTTTTGCCAGTAAATTATACAAAATACACAAGGTTTTTGGGGGCTTATTATGGGTAAAAAGACCCCTAAATATGCCATTTGGGCCTGTTTTTCCATATTTTGTGGGGTGTGGGGTAAAAAACACAGGATTTTGTGGCCAAAAAAGGGGCTTTTTTTGAGAAAGCGGCGTACCTTTGGCTGTTTTTTGGGTTCCTTTTGCCGAAAAAAATGTACCCTACACCACTAAAATCGACTGCTCCCCCATCAAAAAACACAAAAATTGAGGAGCATTTCCTTATATATAATAGGAAAAGGGGCATCCGGAAGGGATGTCCCCCGGTTTTGGGGCCTGGTTTATCGGCAGAAATTTTCGACGTAGCTGTCGATGGCCTTGGCGATGACCTTGACGGCGCTTTCTCTTCCGCTGGCCTCGTCCACCACCGTCTCCTTGTTCTCCAGGGATTTATAGACAGTGAAGAAATGGCTCATTTCGTCAAAGATATGCTTGGGAAGCTGGCTGATGTCGGTGTAGGTGTTGTAGGTAGGGTCGTTGAAGGGGATGGCGATGATCTTTTCGTCGCCGCGGCCGCTGTCGATCATGCTGATCATGCCGATGGGGTAGCAGCGCACCAGGGTGAGGGGCTCGATGGGCTCGGAACAGAGGATGAGCACATCCAGGGGGTCCATGTCATCGCCATAGGTGCGGGGGATGAAGCCGTAATTGGCGGGATAGTGGGTGGAGGTGTAGAGGATGCGGTCCAGCATGATGAGACCGGTCTCCTTATCCAGCTCGTACTTTTTCTTGCTGCCCTTTTCGATCTCCACAACGGCGATGAAATCTTCGGGGGTGATGCGCTTGGGCGAAATGTCGTGCCAGATATTTACCATAATCGTTCCTCCTTGCCTATGGGGCTTATATTCACTGTTCTTTTAAAATACCACAATGATACGTCCGGTTCAATCAAAGGCCCTTCTTTTTCAGGTCGGCCACCAGTTTGAGGTAATACTCCACCGGAGCGAATCCATCCAGCCTTTGGCGGTGCAGATCGGTGGCGTCCCAATGGGAGATGCCCCGTTTACCGGTGGGTTCGATCAAATGGAACTGCTGCCCCCAACGCATGGAATGGGTGCCCACCAGGCCGTCGTTTTCTCCATCGTGCTTTTTGACCCAGCCGTGGGTCAGACGAAGGAAACCTCTGGCTCCCCTGTCCCTGTGCAGGCAGGTGCCGACACTGCGGCAAAGGATGCCTTCGGGTATTTCAAGCTGCTTATCCCTTGGCACACAAACCTCGGCGGTAAGGTCACGGATGGCTGCCATAAAGTCGGGGTTGGGGTCGCCCAGCAGCCGCATACCTATATTATACACCGCGGCGATGGCTGAAATCACCCATTGGGGCAGCCTGTGCAGCAGATGGTCCAGATAGCGGCAGCCCCGGTGGGGGGTGCTGACGGTGGTGAGGGAGGCCACCTGCCCGGCAATGCCGCAGTGGGCAATGGCGTGGCGCATATCCAGCCCGCCCTTGCTGTGGGCGATGACATTGACCTTTTCGCTGCCGGTCTCCCGCAGGATGGCCCGGATGCGCCCGGCCAGAAAAGCCGCCGACGCCTCCACCGATTCGGCCGACTGCTGATTGCCGAAATAGACCGCCGCCCCGTTTTGCTCCAGCGCGGCGGGGATGCGTCCCCAATAGCTGAGCCAGTGCACATCGCGGAAGAAGGCTCCATGCACCAACAGCACCGGGTAACGGGTGGCACAACATTTTTCCTGCGGCATAGGGGGCCTCCTTTCGTTATGGTAGGCAAAAGGCCCGCATCGAAGCACGATACGAGCCTTTGTGGTTTTTTCTTAGTATGCCTTGCCCCAAACCACCATCTTCTTGGCGGGCTTGCCGCAGCAGATGCAGGTTTCGCTGAGCTGTTCCTGCCGGAAGGGCATGCAGCGGGAGGTGAGGCCCACCTGTTCCTTCATAGCCAGCTCGCAGTCCAGGTCGCCGCACCACATGGTCTTGATGAAGCCGTTGTCGCGGTCGGCAATTTCCTTGGCTTCTTCCATGGTGGTGGCTGCCCAGGTGCGGTTTTCGCGGTTTTCCAGGGCCTTCTGGTACAGGGCGTCGTGGAGGTCCTGCAGGGCCTGGGGAATGGCGGTCTCCAGTTCATCCAGGGATACCACATACTTCTGGCGGTTATCACGGCGAACCAGTACGCACTGGTTGTTTTCAATATCCTTGGGGCCGATCTCGAGACGCAGGGGCACGCCCTTCATTTCATATTCGGCAAACTTCCAGCCGGGGCTGTTTTCGCTGGCGTCGATCTTGGCACGGCAGAAGCTCTTGATGCGGTTGGTGATCTCGTTGGCCTTTTCCAGAACGCCTTCCTTGTGCTGGGCGATGGGGATGACCATGACCTGGGTGGGGGCAACGGCGGGAGGCAGAACCAGGCCGTTGTTGTCGCCGTGGGTCATGATGATGGCGCCGATGATGCGGGTGGACATGCCCCAACTGGTCTGGAAGGGATAGGCCAGCTTGTTATCACGGCCGGTGTACTGGATGTCGAAGGCACGGGCAAAACCGTCGCCAAAGAAGTGGCTGGTGCCCGACTGCAGAGCCTTGCCGTCGTGCATCATGGCTTCGATGGTGTAGGTGGCTTCGGCACCGGCGAACTGTTCCTTTTCGGTCTTACGGCCCTTCAGCACGGGGATGGCCAGCTTCTGTTCGCAGAAGTCGGCATAGACGTTGAGCATCTGTTCGGTTTCGGCCAGGGCCTCTTCCTTGGTTTCGTGCATGGTGTGGCCTTCCTGCCACCAAAATTCCATGGTGCGCAGGAAAGGACGGGTGGTCTTTTCCCAACGAACCACCGAGCACCACTGGTTGTAAAGCTTGGGCAGGTCACGGTAGCTCTTGATGACATGAGCGAAATGTTCGCAGAACAGGGTTTCGGAAGTGGGGCGCACGCACAGGCGTTCGGTCAGGCGTTCGCTGCCGCCGTAAGTGACCCAGGCGACCTCGGGGGCAAAGCCTTCCACGTGGTCCTTTTCCTTCTGCAGCAGGCTTTCGGGAATGAACAGGGGCATGGCTACGTTTTCGTGGCCCAGTTCCTTAAAGCGGGCGTCCAGGTTATCGCGGATGTTTTCCCACAAGGCACAGCCATAGGGGCGCAGGATCATGCAGCCGCGTACCGAGGAATAGTCCACCAGTTCCGCTTTCTTTACAACGTCGGTATACCAACGGGAAAAATCTTCTTCCATCGAGGTGATGGCCTCGACCATTTTCTTCTGATCTGCCAATGTTCAGACCGCCTTTCTTGTGTTGAGGCTCCGGCCGCGGCCGGGGGGACGGCAAAATACCGTTATACATTGCAATTATAATATAAAGCCAATGCTTTTTCAACATCTGGCCAAAAATATCGAAAAACGAAAAACCCCCGCGGCAAGCCACGGGGGAAGGTTGGGTCTTAGTTGTGGTCTTCGATGAAACGAACGATATCGCCAACGGTCTTGATGGTTTCAATTTCTTCGTCGGGGATCTCCATGTCAAATTCATCTTCCAGAGTCATCACCAGATCAACAATATCCAAAGAGTCGGCGCCCAGATCTTCCAGAATGGAAGCGTCCATGGTGACAACGCTTTCTTCAACGTCCAGTTGTTCCATCAGAATTTCACGGATCTTTTCAAATACCATCCCAGCATTCCCTCCTTTTCTCGCATGGTTCGCATCATCCGCCGTGGGCGGATCTGCCGGGGCGTTTTATTTACGCAACCTATCATAGCGGTTTTTCTTTGAGTTGGCAATAGTCTTTTGCACATTTTTGCGTTTAAATTTCAACGATAGTTGAGGGCGGGTTCTGTAGCCTTGCACAAAGATGTGTTTGCGGCCTGCCTTTTACCCTAATCTATGCATGGTGCGGGGGCTTCATTCCCTGTTTTTATCCCATAAAAACGACTTTTTTCTTACACAGGCCCCCTTTTTTATGTTATACTATATGATAGAAAGTAGCATGCTGTTTGCTCGACCATTCTTTACAGGAAAGAAGTTTTTGCATGGACCGCCAGTTTGCTTTGATCGGACATCCCCTGGGGCATTCCCTTTCGCCCGTGCTGCACAGCCGCCTGTTCCGGCTGGCGGGACGGCAGGACAGCTATTCCCTGCTGGACCTGGACCCCGAAGCGATGACCGAGGGCGGCTTGAGAAGCCGGCTGGAAGAGTTGGCGGGCTTTAACATCACCATCCCCTACAAGACCCGCATCATCGGCCTGCTGGATGAGCTGGACGGCGATGCCGCCTTTTATGGCGCGGTGAACACCGTGGCCAACCGCAACGGCCGCCTTGTGGGCTACAACACCGACGTTGCCGGGTTTTACCTGGCACTGCGGCGGGAAGGCGCCGAGGAGGACCTGAACGGCAGGGTATGCGTGATGGGCATTGGCGGCGCAGGCCGCACCATGGCCCTGGAAGCCGGACGCCGTGGCGCCGATGTCTGTCTGGCGGTAAGGCCCTCTTCCCACCAACGGGCCGGGGAGCTGGCCGGGGAAATGACCAAACAGGGCATGACCGCACGGGTGTGCGACGTGACCCAAATTGGCGGCGGCTGGGACCTGCTGGTAAATGCCAGCCCGGTGGGGATGTTC
>JAGAPB010000075.1 GCA_017847995.1 Oscillospiraceae bacterium | reverse complement strand
GTGATACTTCCATTGTTGACATCGACCTGGTGCGCGCGCTGGATATTGTTGAAAACGTAATGCGCATCCAGGAACCCTATAAAAACGCCAACCGCAAGTTCCACCCCGACGACACCGTGGTGGAGGTGTGTGGGCGCAAAATTGGCGGCGGCAACTTCCAGATCATCGCCGGTCCCTGCTCGGTGGAAAGCGAAGAACAAATTGTTTCGGTAGCCAAAAGTGTAAAGGCAGCGGGCGCAGGCCTGCTGCGCGGCGGCGCCTTCAAGCCCCGCACCAGCCCCTACGCTTTCCAAGGCCTGCGGGGCACCGGCATCGAGCTGCTGCTGGAAGCCAAGGCCGAAACCGGCCTGCCCATCGTCACCGAGATCATGGATGCCTCCCACCTGCCCCTGTTTGAACAGGTGGACGTCATCCAAGTGGGCGCCCGCAATATGCAAAACTTTGAGCTGCTGAAAGAACTGGGCAAGATCGACAAGCCCATCCTGCTCAAACGCGGCCTGGCCAGCACCCTGGAAGAACTGCTGATGAGCGCTGAATACATCCTGGCCGGAGGCAACAAAAACGTTATTTTGTGCGAACGCGGCATCCGCACCTTTGAAACCTACACCCGCAACACCCTGGATCTTTCGGCCATTCCCCTGCTGAAGGAACTGACCCACCTGCCGGTCATTGTTGACCCCAGCCACGCCACCGGGCTTTCCCGTTTGGTCAAGCCCCTTTCTTTGGCGGCTGCCGTTGCCGGTGCCGATGGTCTTATCATTGAGGTGCACAACAACCCCACCGCCGCCCTGTGTGACGGTCCTCAGTCCCTTACCCCGGCACAGTTTGAAGACGTTGCAGGCGACATTGGCAAGGCACTGAATGTTATCGGCAAAAAGCTGGGCTGAGCGGGAGGAACACGCATGAAAATTGGAATCATCGGCCTGGGCCTGATCGGCGGCTCGCTGGCCAAAACCATAAAAGCCAAAACCGACGCCCAGGTGGTGGGCTACGACATCTCCCCCACCACACTGAACAAAGCCCTGATGCTGCGGGCCATCGACGAGGCCATGGATGAGCAGAACCTTAGGGAATGCGATATGGTGCTGATCGCCCTCTATCCCGACGCTACGGTGGATTTTATTAAAAAATATGCCAACAGCTTCAAAAAAGACGCCGTGATCGTGGACTGCTGCGGCGTAAAGGGCGCTGTCTGCGAGCCGCTGCACGACTTCTGCTACAGCAAAAAGCTGTGGTTCATCGGCGGCCACCCCATGGCGGGAAGGGAATTTTCCGGTTTCGACTACGCCAAAATCGATCTGTTCCAGAATGCTTCCATGATCCTGACCCCCTACACCTATATTCCCCTGGAAATTGTGGAACAAACCAAAAAATTCTTTCTGGAGCTGGGATTTAACCAGGTGGTCATCACCACCCCAGCCAAACACGACCAGATGATCGCCTACACCAGCCAGCTGGCCCACGTGGTATCCAATGCCTATGTAAAAAGCCCCGGCGCCCAGTGTCACCATGGTTTTTCGGCTGGGAGCTATCTGGACCTGACCCGTGTTGCCCGCCTGAACGAGACCATGTGGACCGAGCTGTTTTTGCACAACAGTGAAAAGCTGTGTTTTGAACTGGATTCGCTGATCGAACACCTGAAAGAATACCGGGAAGCCATTGCCGGGGGCGATGCCGAAACCCTGCGGCGGCTGCTGCGGGAGGGGCGCGAGCTGAAGGAAGCCACCGACCCCAAAAAATGCTGATTGAGAGGTCTTTGCCATGTCGACCATCCATATCTCGGCCGGAAGGCCCTATGATGTATTGATCGAAGCCGGTCTGCTGGAGCGCTGCGGAAACCTGATCAAAGAAGTGCACCGTCCCTGCACCGTTGCCATTGTAAGCGACGACGGCGTGCCTGCCCATCTGGCCGACACCGCCGAAGCTTCGCTGAAGGCCCAGGGCTTTGGGGTACACCGCGTTGTTTTCAAGCAGGGGGAAGACCACAAAAACCTGACCACCCTTTCTGACCTGCTGGAGTTTTTTGCCTCGGTTCCCCTGACCCGCGGTGACCTGGTGGTTGCCCTGGGGGGCGGCATTGTGGGAGATACCGCCGGCTTTGCGGCTTCCTGCTACCTCCGCGGGCTGCCCTTTGTGCAGATTCCCACCACCCTGCTGGCTGCTGTGGATAGCTCGGTGGGCGGCAAAACCGCCGTCAACCTGGAGGCCGGCAAAAACCTGGCCGGGGCCTTCTGGCAGCCCTCGCTGGTGCTGTGCGACACCAACATCCTGGCCGGGCTGGACGAGGAACTGATGTCCACTGGCGCCGCCGAATGTGTCAAATACGGCCTGCTGTGCGACCCTGAACTGTTTGAACTGCTGGAAAAGGGCGAACTGCGCCGCCAAATGGAGGACATTGTGGCCCGCTGTGTGGAAATCAAAGGCCGTGTTGTGGCCGAGGACGAACTGGACACCGGCAGCCGCCAGCTGCTGAACCTGGGCCACACCCTGGGCCACGCCGTAGAGCGTGCCAGTCACTTTGGCTTTACCCACGGCCAGGGGGTCGCCATCGGCATGATGCTGATCACCCGCGCCGCCGTTGCCCGCGGCCTCTGTGCCGCCGAGACCCTGCCCCGCCTGCAAAAGGCCCTGGAGGCCTGCGGCCTGCCCACCGCCTGCCCCTTTGGGCGCCAGCCCCTGCTGGAAGCAGCGCTGCGTGACAAAAAACGCCAGGGCGGCACCATCACCCTGGTGGTGCCCCAGGCCATCGGCAACACCGTGCTGATGCCCGTGCCGGTGGAAGAACTGGCCGCATGGATCGATGACGGCCTGAACGCATAACCAAGGAGCGAAACCTATGGACATTCGCATTACCCCAACCAAACTGCGGGGCAGCGTGGAAGCGGTATCCTCCAAATCGGCTGCCCACCGCATCATGATCATGGCCGCCCTGTGCCGCCAACCCACCCACCTGCTGCTCAACAGCAAAAACGATGATATGGTGGCCACCGGCCGCTGTATGGCCGCCCTGGGCTGCGGTGTGGAAGAGTTGGAGGACGGCATGCTGCTGACCCCCGGCCCTGTTCCTGTCCAATCCCCCACCCTGCTGTGCGGCGAAAGCGGCAGTACCCTGCGCTTTTTGCTGCCTGTTGCGGCGGCATTGGGCTGCGGAGGGACCTTTGTGGGAGAAGGCCGTCTGCCCCAGCGCACCATTGCGGCACTGGTGAAGGAACTGCGCAGCCACGGCTGCACCACCAACCGGGAGGACGGCCTGCCCATCACCGTTGGCGGCCGGCTTTGCGGCGGAGATTTCGTTCTGCCCGGCAACGTCAGCTCTCAGTTTGTAACAGGGCTGCTGATGGCCCTGCCCCTGCTGCCCCAAAACAGCCGCCTGCGGCTGTCCTCGGCACTGCAATCCTCGGCCTATGTTGACCTGACCATCCATATTATGAAAAAGTTTGGGGTAACGGTGGAAATCGCCGAAAACGGCTGGGATATTCCCGGCAACCAAACCTACACAAGCCCCGGTACCATTGCCGCCGAAGGCGACTGGTCGGGAGCGGCCTTCTGGCTGGCTGCCGGCGCCCTGGGCGGAGATATTTTGAACACCGGGCTGGATATGGGTTCCACCCAGGGGGACAAGGCCTTTGTGGATCTGCTGGCCCAAATGGGCTGTCCCTGCACCACCGAAAAGATGGGCATCCGTTCGGCGGGGAATATTTGTAAACCCATCACCGCCGATATTTCCCAGGTGCCCGACCTGGCCCCCATGCTGGCGCTGCTGTGTGCCGCAGGCGGCCAACAGCTGCACATGACCGGAGGGGCACGCCTGCGGGACAAGGAAAGCGACCGTCTGGCCGCCTGTGCCGCCGCCATCACCGCCCTGGGGGGCAGTGTGGAGGAGCAGGCTGACAGCCTGACCGTCCACCCCGGCAGCCTGCGGGGGGGCGAAGCCGACAGCTTTGGAGACCACCGCATGGCCATGGCTTTGGCCATTGCCGCCTGTGGCTGCAGCGGCCCTGTTACCATCCGCGGGGCCCAGGCCGTTTCCAAGTCTTACCCCCATTTTTGGGAGGAATACCGTCGTTTGGGAGGAAAATTCGATGTCCTATAATTACGGAAAAAATCTGAATATCACCCTGTACGGGCAGTCCCACGCCGAAGCCGTCGGCATCGTGCTGGAGGGCATTCCCGCCGGGGAACCCATCGACATGGAAGAGGTAAAGACCTTTATGGCGCGGCGTGCCCCCGGCGGCAAGCTGGCCACCAGCCGCAAGGAACCCGACCTTCCCGAAATCCTTTCCGGCATTGTGGAGGGTGTAAGTTGCGGCGCACCCATCAGCGCTGTCATCCGCAACACCAACACCCGTTCGGGCGACTACTCCAACCTGAAAGTAAAACCCCGTCCCGGCCACGCTGATTACACTGCCCGGGTCAAGTTTGGCGATGCCTTTGACCTGCGGGGCGGCGGGCAGTTTTCGGCCCGGCTGACCGCACCCCTGTGCTTTGGCGGTGCGGTTGCCCTGCAGATGCTCAAGCGCCGGGGAATTGAAATTGGCGCACACCTGCTGGCGGTGCACGGCGTAAAGGATACCCCCTTCGACCCGGTGGATCCTTCGGCCAACCTGCACGCTGCGGCCCAGAACCCCTTCCCCACCATCGACCCCAAGGCCGGAGAAGACATGGCGGCCGAGATCGAAAAGGCCCGCATGGAGCTTGACTCGGTAGGGGGCATTGTGGAATGCGCCGTTACCGGCCTGCCCGCCGGATTGGGTGACGCCCTGTTTGGCGGTCTGGAATGCCGTATGGCACCTATGCTTTGGGCCATCCCGGCGGTAAAGGGGCTGGAATTTGGCGCGGGCTTTGGCAGCGCAGAACTGATGGGCAGCCAGAACAACGACCCCTACACCTACGACGCCGAAGGAAAGGTGAAAACCACCACCAACAACCATGGCGGTGTGCTGGGCGGCATCACCTCGGGCATGCCCCTCCTATTCCGCATGGCTTTTAAGCCCACCCCCAGCATCGCCAAGCCCCAGCAGACGGTGAACCTGGCCACCGGACGGAACGACACCCTGGAAGTGACCGGCCGCCACGACCCCTGTGTGGCCCTGCGTGCCGTCCCCTGTGTGGAGGCCGCCGCCGCCCTGGCACTGCTGGATGTTTTGATGGACAACAACGGAACCCTTTGAGCCGCTTTGGCTACAATGTAATAGAAAGGACCCTGCCGGTATGAATTCTCAGGAAATTCGCGGAAAGATAGACAAGATCGACAGCCAGATGGCCGATTTGTTCTGCCAGCGCATGGAACTGGCCGCCCAAATCGCCAAGTACAAAAAGGAAAATAACCTGCCCATCTTTAACTCCGGACGGGAACGGGAAGTGCTTTCCCACATGGTCGACCTGTGCGGCGAGGAGCTGGAGGGCTACATCCGTGTGCTCTATTCCACCATGTTTGACGTCAGCCGCAGCTATCAGCACAGCCTGACCGCCCAAGAGACGGAACTGACCAGGCGCATCGACCAAAGCCTGGCTGATGCCGCAGACCGCTTCCCCACCAAGGCCGTAGTGGCCTGCCAGGGTGTGGAGGGGGCTTATTCCCAGCTCGCCTGCGAAAAGCTTTTCAAGACTCCCAGCATCGTCTATTTCCACCATTTTGATGACGTATTCCATGCCGTAGCCAAGGGCCTGTGCCAGTATGGCATTCTGCCCATCGAAAACAGCTCGGCCGGTTCGGTCACCGCGGTGTACGACCTGATGAAGGAATACAACTTCCACATTGTGCGGGGCATCCGCCTGCGGGTAAGCCACTGCCTGCTGGCCCGCCCCGGCGTAAAGATGGAACAGATCAGAGAGGTCGTCTCCCACGAGCAGGCCCTGAACCAGTGCTCCAAGCTGCTGGCCAGCCTGCCCAATGTGAAGATCACCGTGTGCGAAAACACCGCTGCCGCTGCCCGTTTGGTGGCCGAAAGCGGCCGTGATGATATTGCCGCCCTTTCCAGCCGCGGATGTGCCGGCCTGTATGGTTTGAAGGTGCTGAAGGACCGTGTGCAGAACAGCGACAGCAACTACACCCGCTTCATCTGCATCTCCAACAAGCCCGAAATTTACCCCGGCGCCGACAAGATCAGCCTGATGGCCACCCTGCCCCACCAGCCCGGCTCCCTCTACCGCCTGATCACCCGTTTTGCCAGCCTGGAACTGAACCTGACCAAGCTGGAATCCCGCCCCATCCCCGGCTCCGACTTTGAGTTCCGGTTCTATTTTGACCTGGAAGGCTGGGTGGGCGACCCGGCGGTTAAGGCCCTGCTGGGCAGCCTGCAGGAGGAGATGGACGAATTTGTTTTCCTGGGCAACTATTCGGAAGTGCTGTAAAATATTTTTCAGAATGCTATTGACATTCCAAAACTGTTGTGCTTTAATGTAATAAACCGTTGAGGCGGAGATTAAACCAAAAGCGCACTCACAGAGAGTCGGCGATGCTGAGAGTCCGGCAGAAAGCGAATTGGCAAATGGACCGCTGAGGGCAAGGTGAAAAAGCTTCGGCTTTAGTATCCAAGACGCGTGCTCGCGTTACAGGGCAGAAAATGTGATTGCATTTTCGTAAGAGGCCGTTTTTTATACGGCAATCAAGGTGGCACCGCAGATGCTTTTCCAGCGTCTGTCCTTGGAAACAAGGACAGACGCTTTTTGTTTTTCCCAGAAAGGAGAGATCCCCATGAATCAAAACTACAAATACTGCCTCGGAAGACGATGGCGATGGCGCGGCTGAACAGCGCTCCCCCATTCACCATCAACCATCCATCAAAAAATTAGAAACGAGGTTACTGTTATGAAAAAGATCATCGCTATCGCTCTTACCCTGGTACTGACCCTAACCATGCTGGCCGGCTGCGGCGGTTCCTCCGCCCCTGCCGTCGACGCCCCCGCCGCTGAAGGCGAAAAGCTGAAGATCGGCATCATCCAGATCGTGGAACACCCCTCGCTGGACCAGATCCGCACCACCTTTGTTGACGAACTGGCCGCCCTGGGCTATGATGACAGCAAGGTCGAGATCGACTATCAGAACGCCCAGAACGAAATGAGCAACGTCACCTCCATCTGCCAGAAGTTTGTTGGCGATGAAGTTGACATGATCGTAGCCATTGCCACCCCCTCGGCACAGGGCGCCGCAGCAGCCACCACCGATATTCCCATCCTCTTCTCGGCTGTTACCGATCCCCTGAGCGCCGAACTGGTTGACGACATGAACGCCCCCGGCGGCAACTGCACCGGTACCTCCGACGCCATCCCCGTAGAGCAGATCTTCAACCTGGCCGATGAACTGACCCCCGGCATGCAGACCTATGGCTTCATCTACAACCTTTCGGAAGTAAACTCCGTTTCGGTTATCGAGCAGTGCAAGGCATATCTGGACGCCAAGGGCCTGAAGTATGAAGAAGCCACCGTTGCCAATGTAGGCGAACTGACCACCGCTGCCGAAAGCCTGGTGGGCAAGGTAGACGCCTTCTTCAGCCCCATCGACAACACCGTTGCCAGCGGCATGGTAACTGTGGCCGAAATTGCCAAGGATAACGCCATCCCCTACTATGTGGCAGCCGACACCATGGTTTATGACGGCGGCCTGGCCACCGTGGGCGTTGACTACGTGCAGCTTGGCAAACAGACCGCCAGCATGGCTGTGGAGGTTCTGGAAGGCGCCGACCCCGCCACCATGCCTGTGCAGATCATGGAAAACTACGCCACCGTGGTAAACCCCGAAACCGCCGAAGCCCTGGGTGTTGACGTAAGCAAGTACGCCCAGTAAAATAAAACCCGGAAATACAATGTCGGCCAGCCGCACCCGCGGCTGGCCCCAACCTTGTTAAAGGAGCGAACCAACCATGACAATGATCGCCTTGCGCGGCGCCATCGAGATCGGCCTCATTTACGGCCTGGTGGCACTGGCACTCTACATCTCTTACCGCACGCTGGATATCGCTGACCTTACGGTAGACGGCACTTTTGCTCTGGGCGCTGCCACCACCGCCGTTTGCACCGTGGCGGGCCACCCTGTTCTTGGCCTGTTTGCCGCCATGGGAGCGGGTGTTCTGGCCGGCTTTGTAACCGCCATCCTGCAGACCAAGCTGAAGGTACAGTCCATCCTGGCCGGCATCATCACCATGACCGCCCTCTATTCCATCAACATCATCGTCATGGGCAACCGCAGCAACCTTCCCATGGCCAAAAACGACACCCTCTTCACCCTCATTCCCGAATTTGCCGGGGACTACACCCGTCTGATCGTGATTGCCGCCGTGATCGCCCTGGTGTGCGTCATCACCGTGCTGTTCTTCCGCACCCCCCTGGGCCTTTCGGTCCGTGCCACCGGCGACAACCGTGATATGGTCAGCGCTTCTTCCATCAATCCCGCCTTTACCACCACTGTGGGCCTGTGTGCTGCCAACGCCGTTGTTGGCCTGGCAGGCGCCCTGTTTGCCCAGTACCAGAAGGTGGGCGACTCCACCTCCGGCACCGGCACAGTGGTCATCGGCCTGGCCTCGCTGATCATCGGAGAAGTGCTGCTGGGCCGCCGCAGCGTGGTGCGGGGCGTCATCGGCGCCATTGTGGGTGCCATCATCTACCGCATCATCATTGCCGCCGCCCTTTCGGCCTCCATTTCGGCATCCAACCTGAAGCTGGTTTCGGCCATCATCGTTGCTGTTGCCATCAGCTACCCCGCCATCAAGGAGCAGCTTGACCTGCACAAAATGAGAAAGGCGGCGAAGGTAAAATGAGTAAAATGCTTGTTTTGGATCAGGTCTGCAAGACCTTCAACCCCGGTTCGGTCAACGAAAAGGTGGTGCTGACCGACCTCTCCCTGGAACTGGAAAAGGGCGACTTTGTGACCATCATCGGCGGCAACGGCACCGGCAAGTCCACCCTGTTCAACGCCGTTTCGGGCAATTTTTACGTTGACAGCGGACGCGTGGAGCTGGACGGGCAGGACATCACCTTTCTGAAGGACTATCAGCGTGCCAACCAGATCGGCCGTCTGTTCCAGGACCCCCTGAAGGGCACTGCCCCCAATATGACCATCGAAGAAAACCTTTCGCTGGCCTATATGCGCAACACCAAGGGCGCCCTGCGTTTTGGCATTTCGGCCAAGGAGCGGGAGCTGTTCCGCCAGCGTCTGGCCATGCTGGACCTGGGGCTGGAAGACCGCATGAAGAGCAAGGTAGGGCTGCTTTCGGGCGGCCAGCGCCAGGCGCTTACCCTGCTGATGGCCACCCTGGTCACACCCAAGCTGCTGCTGTTGGATGAACACACCGCCGCGCTGGACCCCGCCACCGCCGAAAAGGTGCTGAACATCACCAAAAAGATCGTGGAGGAAAACGGCCTGACCTGCATGATGATCACCCACAACATCGGCGATGCCCTTTCGCTGGGCAACCGCACCATCATGATGGACAGCGGCAAGATCATCCTGGACATCAGCGGCGAGGAACGCAGCCAAATGACCGTGCCCAAACTGTTGGAAATGTTCCACCAGAAGAGTAATAAAGCACTGGATAACGACCGCATCCTGCTGGCAAAATAAAAACAATGGCCTCTACCACCCCAGGTAGAGGCCAATTTTTTTGCAAATATGTAAAATACACTTGACTTTTGATGTCAAGTGAACTATACTTTTTCTTGTAAAGCTAGCTTTATATTTTAGGAGGTGATCGATTGAAAAACAACATTGCCCAACTGCGCAAGGAAGGGCATATCACCCAGGAAGAACTGGCCAACGCCGTTGGGGTCTCCCGCCAGACCATCATCTCGCTGGAAAGCGGGCGGTACACCGCTTCGCTGCCCCTTGCCTTCCGGCTGGCCAACTACTTTGGCACCACCATCGAAAACATTTTCGTTTACGAGGAGGAAGAAAAATGAAAAAGATCAAACAACAGGCAATCTACCTTGGGGCCATGCTGCTGGTTGGCATCACCATGGTAGTCATCGCCTACACAGGCGAACTCAACTCCATGATGGCCGGTATGGGCACCGCCCTGGTGACCGTTTGTGCCATCAATCTTATCCGACTGCGCAATATCGCAAAAGATCCTCAGCGTGTGCGCCAGATGGAAATTGCACAGCACGAAGAACGCAATATTTACATTTCGAACCTGGCCGCAAAGGCCGCCATGGTAACCACCATTGGCCTGGAATACGTGGTCACGCTGGTAATGGTATTCCTGCAAAAGGACGAAATTGCCTCTGCCCTGGGGTTCCTGGTGTGCGGCCAACTGCTGATTTATGTTTTCTTCAGCAAATACTACAGCAAAAAATACTAAACAAAAACCTCCCCGAAATTTTTCGAGGAGGTTCTTTTTTATTCTACCAGAAAATGCAGCACAGCTTGGTTAAAGGCTTGGGGATTTTCGTGCGCCACAAAGTGGCTGCCCGGCAGGATGCAAAGCTGCCCGTTGGGGAGAGAACGGGCGATCAGCCGGGTGTGGCTTTCTTTAATCATGTCTTTATCCCCCGCCACCACCAGAGCGGGCATCCGCAGGGTCGAAAGTGCCTGGGGTGCAATGTGGGGCTGATTGACCATCAGGCCCAGCAGCTCCTTCTTCGCAACGGCCTTTTTGTCGAACAGCGAGATCAGAGAAGCCAGGCCGTAGCCCAGCAGAATGGGCAACTGCACCGAGGGCTTTACCCCCTTTGGGTCCAGGTTGGCGCCGTTGAGGATGAGCTTGCCCACCCGTTCGGGATATTTGAGGGCAAACAGCAGGGCGATGTTTCCCCCATCCGAAAAGCCCAGCAGGTGGGCTTTTTCGATGCCCTGCCGGTCCATGAAGCTGCGCAGGTCCTCGGCAAACTGTTCCAGGGTGAAGGGGGCTGTTCCGCGGGGAGTCCGGCCATGGCCGCGGGTATCGGGCACAAACAGGCTGTAACGCCGCGAAAACGGCTCCAGTTGGTTTTGAAAGTAGCTGCCGTCTTCCCCGTTGCCGTGGAGCAAAAACAGCGGAAATCCGCTTCCCTGCCGCAGACAGTAAAGATCAATATTCATATGCACTCGCCCCTTTCGGTTCGATAAAAATAGTACCACAGACCGAAACCCGGTTCAAGCAGGGCGTGATTGATTTCAAAAAGTAAAAGTGTTATTATATGGATATCAATCTATGTTTGTTTTTTGATCGTTCGTTCAAAATCGTACATTTTGAACAGCTTGCAAGAAGGAGTTATACGTATGGGATTCAGCGAGATATCGAAGCTGGCACTTCAGCGACTTCCCGCCTACATGGCATATCTGAACAGTTTGCCTAAGGATGCCCCCACCCACATTTCGGCCACCACCATCGCCACAGCCCTGGGCTTGGGCGAAGTGCAGGTGCGAAAGGACCTGGCTGCCGTGACCAGCGGCGGCAAGCCCAAGGTTGGCTATGTTGTTTCGGAGCTGATCGAAGAGCTGGAACAATTTATGGGGTACAAAAATATTTCGGAAGCCATCCTGGTGGGCTGCGGAAAAATAGGGTGCGCTGTTTTGAACTACCGCAATTTCATCCAGTACGGGCTCAAGATCGTTGCCGGATTTGATGTTGACCCCACCCTTGCCGGGATCACCCCTTCGGGAAAAAAGATCCTGCCCATGGAAAAGATGAAAAGCCTGTGCAGCCGCATGCACATTCAGTTGGCGGTCATCGCGGTTCCTGCCGAGCAGGCCCAGGCCGTTTGCGACGAACTGGTGGCCTGCGGCATCCGCGGCATTCTGAACCTTGCCTCGGTACACCTGAATGTTCCCGACCATGTCATCGTACGGTATGAAAATTTGGCTGTGGAGCTGGCCATCCTGGCAGGACAGGTGGAGGCACAGCAGCAGGAAGAATCCAACAACAACTGATTTTCCCCTTCCCAAAAGGAGTGTTTTCCAATGCTGGCACACAAAAGAAAAGAGCTCATTAAGGAAATGGTGGACAAATACCGCACCGTGCGTGTTTCGGACCTGAGCGAGCGGTTCCAGACCTCGGATGTGACCATCCGTCGTGACCTGAAGGAGCTGGAGGAAGCCGGACTGCTGAAGCGTACCCACGGCGGCGCCATCAAAATTACCAACACCGCCTTTGACCCCGCCCTGCTGGATCTGGAAACCACCCAGGTGGTGGAAAAACTGCAGGTCGCCCGGGAAGCCTACAAACACATCCACGACAACGACGCCATTATGATAGACCCCTCTTCCACCGTGGCCTATCTGCCGGTGCTGCTGAAAAACGGCGACAAGAAAAACATCACCCTTGTGACCAATTCCTTCCGGGCTGTGATGGAACTGGTGGACTGCCCCCACGTGGAGGTCATCCACATCGGCGGTCAACTGCGTCACAAGCTGCAGTCCTCGGTGGGCCCCATTGCCGAAGCCTCGCTGCGCGGGCTGAAGGTAGACAAGGCCTTTGTGGGCTGCAACGGGGTCGATTTCCGCAACGGCTACACCACCACCAACCTTTACGAAGGGCAAATCAAGCAGCTTATGATGGCCTCGGCCACCCAAAGCTATATGCTGGCCGACAGCAGCAAATTTAACCAGACCTTCATTGGGGTCATTGCCCCCATCAGCGGGGTGGATTATCTGATCACCGACGCCGGTGTGGACCAGGATTCCATCACCCAGGCCGAAGCCGCCGGGGTGCACCTCATCGTGGCCGGCCAGCCCCAGGAAGAAAACTAAAAATACAAAAGACCTCCCGCCGGGAGGTCTTTTCTTTTAGAGAATGCCGCCGTCGCGCCAATCGGCCAGCAGCAGGTCGACCATGCGTCCATAACTCTGGATGCCGGCAGCCTGGTCGTTGAGTTTGAGGTGAACATCGTTGGCCTTTTCGGCCACGGTGCCCACCCTGGTTTTGTATTGCGCCCAATAGGCGTTGTTGGCGGCCAGATCAGCCTGAACTTCGGGAGAAAGATTGGTGCGTATCTGCCGCCAGGCATCGGCGTCAGTGCGGGCCAGGGCGTTCAGGCTGTGCACCAGGGCCAGCATAGTGCCGCTGTACTGGGTTTCAGCATCGCCCGAAGCCCGGCAGGCCACATAGGAGATGTAGTTGGCTTCATCCTCCCGCATAAAGCCGCAGACATGGGCCGATTCGTGGGCGATGGTGGAGGGGATGGAGTAGTGGGGAGTGTCCACATTGATGTTGGCCTCACCGGAATAGAAGGAATAAAGTCCGGTGATGCGGCACAGGGACATGACCTCCGAAAAATTTACCGGCTTGGCCCGCAGCGAAGTACCGGCCTTCAGCACACCATGGTATTGATCCCCCAGAGCGGAATAGCCCTGACGCACCCTGGCAGCGCTGCCTTCAAAGCCCTCTGCCATGACCATAGTGCCGTCTTCGGCGCGGGTCACTTGGGTTCCAAGGCGGTCGGCCTCGGCAGCCAGGTCGGTGCAAAGCCCGGTCAGTTCCTCCACAGTGGAGGCCTGGACCTCCAAACCGCTGTAGGCGGCAAAGGAATAGCGGAAGTAATTAAGCCCGCCGCCCACCATGTACCACATAATGGCGATGCCCAAAATCAGCACAAGGTTGGTGAGGGTGCCCCTCCAGAACTGCTCCAGCGTGGCCGGGCTGCGTACCACGTGAACAATGGACACCACGACCCATATCACTATGCCAACGATGAGGGCGATCAGGCCGTATTCAAACAGGGAAAAAGGCACAAGGCTGTTGATTTTGGTGAGGAGGGAGGAAACCACGGGATAGACCCCGCGGGAAAATGCCCCTTCCACCAGGGCGGGATTGGAGGGCGCCAGCAGGCGCATGGCCACCGCTGCCACCGCCAGCACGATACCTATGATGATCCGAACCATCGGGAATCCCTTCTTTCGGTTAAAACTGTTGTGAAAAAGTGTAGCAAAAAACGCCGCCGAGTGCAATGCCTTCGGCGGCGCAGTTTTTTGAGGATTTAGCGCTTTTCGCCCAGGAAGAAGAGGGCCACAACGCCGGGACCGGCATGTGCGCCGATAACGGGGCCAACATAGTCGATGGTAGCCTTGGTAATGCCGTAACGGTTGCGAACTTCATCGGCAACATACTGGGCATCTTCCAGGCAATCGCCATGGCTGATGAAGATCTCGGCGTTTTCCCAGCCCTGGGTCAGTTCGCCCATGCGGTCGACCAGCCACTTGAGGGAGGGCTTGCGGCCGCGCACCTTACCGATGTTGATAAGATGGCCGTCATCATCCACGTGCAGGGCAGGCTTGATGCCCAGGGCAGTGCCCACGATGGCGGTGGCCTTGGAAACACGGCCGCCGCGCTGCAGGTGGTTCAGGTCGTCCACGGTGAAGTTGTGCACCATGTGCAGCTTGTTTTCTTCCAGCCAGGCGGCGATCTCTTCCATCGAAGCGCCGTCCTTCTTCATATTAACGGCAAAATTGACCAGCATGCCCTGGCCCAAAGAGGCAGCCAGGCTGTCGATGGTGGTGATGGTGGCTTCGGGATATTTTTCGCGCAGTTCTTCGGCTGCGATGCAGGAGCTGTTGTAGGTGCCGCTGAGGCCGGAGGAAAAACCGATGTGCAGAATATCGTTGCCCTGCTGCAGAATGGGTTCCCAGGCTTCGACAAACTGCTGGGGGTTTACCTGCTGGGTAACAGGCATTTCACCCTGGCGCACCAGGTCGTAGAACTGCTTGTTGGTCATGCGGGGGTCAAAGTTGGTGTAGGTTTCTCCGGCTAGGGTATAGCTCAGTTCCTGACAGATAACACCATTTTCCTGGCAATAGGCCTGGTTCAGGTCGCTGCCCGAGTCGGTGGAAAGAACAAAGGGACGGTTGCTCATTCTGATTTACCTCCAAAATCTAATTGCGGGCCGAATTTGGGCATAGCTCCGCTCACTGCCCCATATTATAACCCATTTTCCGCCAAAACGCAACACTAAAGCTTTTCAAAAACCGAAGTGATAGGAGTATTTACTTTTTTATGGGATATTTGAGTCATCTGCCACATGGCCCAACCCGGCAATGCCGTCGCATATTTGCCGAAAAACCGGGGCTGCTGTGTTTCCGCCCGAGCCGCCCCCTTCGCACAAAGTGACCACCGACCAGCGGGGCATCGCGGCAGGATAGAACCCCACAAACCAGGCGTGGACGATCTCCTCTCCGGCTTCATCCACCGTTCCGGTTTGGGCCGAGGCGGTTTTGCCCCCAGCGCCGCCCCTTTGGGGTTTGGCATTGCCGCCGCTGCCCTGCTCCACCACCTGCACCATCATTTTTTGCAGGGTTTGGGCGGTGGAGCCGGAGATGGCCCGATTGGGGGCATATCGGGGCAAAGGGTTGGTCAGGGTTTGGCCGTCATCGGTGGTGCCAAGCACCAGCCGTGGTGTGACCAACTCGCCGCCGTTGGCGATGGCTGCGGCCATGGACGCCAGTTGAAGAGGCGTTGCGGTCAGCTTGCCCTGGCCAAAGGAGAAATTGGCCAACTCGCCGCCTTCCAGTTCGGCAAGGGCGGGCAGTTCCCCTTCTCCCCCTTTCATTCCCTCGGCCAGGCGGGTGCCGCTGCCAAAGCCCAGCCTTTGGGCGGTTTGCAGAATGGCTTCTCCGCCGATATCCCGGGCCAGTTTGATGAAATAGACATTGCAGGAGCGCTGCACCGCTTCGGGCATGGCAATGGTACCGTGACCGGCAAGGTTGTGGCAGTGGAACACCGTTCCCTCCACCTCGATGTAGCCGGGGCAGGTGTAGGTCATGTCGGTGGGGACCCCCATCTCCAGGGCGGCGGCAGCCACTGCCAGCTTGAAGGAGGAGCCAACGTTGTAGGTGCACAGCGCCCGATTGAGCAACGGCCCATCCGGCGCCTCCAGGGCCGATGCCACATCGTTTTGGTCAAAGGTGGGGGTGCTGGCCATGGCTTTGACCTCCCCTGTCCAGATATCCATTACCACCGCGGCGCCGGCTCCGCCATAGTCGGCCAGAGCCTGCTCGGCAGCCTTCTGGAAGCCCCGGTCGAGGGAAAGCACCACCCCGCCGGGAGGTTCCCGCCGCCCGGTGGCGGTGATGTCATCGGACAAAGCGTGACCCGCGGCGTCCACGCTGCAGCTTACGGTGTATTCTGTTCCATAGCCTTCCAGCAGGTCATTACAGGCTTTCTCAATGCCCGTTATCCCCTGCCCCGCTCCGTCCAGATAGCCCACCACATGGGCGGCAGTGCCGTCGGTATAGCGTATGGGCAGCCCAAAGACCTCCACCCCCGGATGCTCTCCCAAATCCCCCTGCCAAAGGAAGGGTTTGCCCTCCTCCATCAGGGCCAGCAGGGCCTGTTTTTCTTCTTCCTGCACCTGCTGCAGCACCGGCAGGATGTTGGTGGTGGGCACAACCGCCGAAATGGCCTGTTCCTCGCCACCCACCAGAGGCTTGAGGTTGCAGTCGTAGATGCCGCCCCGGGTGGAACCCACCTGCAGGGTGTAGCGGCTTTGGCCGGCCATGGCCTGGGTGATCGTCTCCCCCTGCCCCACCCAGTACAGGCGCAAGATCATGGTCATCAGCAGAATGGTGCACATCCCGTAGACCATGGCAGTTCGTTTGAGCATTGCATCGCCCCCCTTTCACCTTAAGTTTTGGAAAAAAGGGCAAAAAAAATACGCAAAACGGCCCCTCTGCAACAGAGGGACCGTTTGAAACGCTTTTACAGATCGGGGCCGATGCGGTTTTTTTCCTTTTCGCGGTGCCTTTGCCGTATCTCTCGAATAAGCTCCACGATGGCAAGGGTCAGCGCACCGGAGGAAATCATTATAATGATGATGTTTATGATGAGGATGGGCAAATCAAAATACTGATAAAATACCCAATCATTCCTCAAATTCCACAGCACCCCGGCAAATATTACGATCTCGCAAATCACTTTTACGATTTTTCCAATCATTGCGGTACCTTACTTGGCGGCATCCTCCACCACGGTCTCCTTCAGGGCGGCAGCCAGGCCGGCCATGGACTGGATTTCGCTGGGGATGACCAGCTTGGTAGCCTTGCCGTCGGCCATCTTTTCCAGAGCTTCGAAGCTCTTCAGGGTCAAAACAGCCTGGGTGGGAGCGGCCTCGTTGAGCAGCTTGAGGGAGTCGGCCATGGCCTTCTGTACCAGATGGATGGCTTCGGCTTCGCCCTGGGCTTCACGGATCTTCTGTTCACGCACAGCGTCGGCACGCAGGATGGCCGATTCCTTTTCGCCTTCGGCAACCAGAACCTGGCTGCGCTTTTCACCTTCGGCACGCAGGATGGCTTCGCGGCGTTCGCGTTCGGCCTTCATCTGCTTTTCCATGGCGTCCTGAATTTCACGGGGAGGAATGATGTTCTTCAGTTCCACGCGGTTGACCTTGATGCCCCACTTGTCGGTGGCGGAATCCAGGGCGGTGGTGATGCGGGTGTTGATGACATCGCGGGAAGTGAGGGTGTGGTCCAGTTCCATGTCGCCGATGATGTTGCGCAGGGTGGTGGCGGTCAGGCTTTCGATGGCCAGAATGGGGCGTTCCACGCCGTAGGTGTACAGCTTGGCGTCGGTGATCTGATAGAACACGATGGTGTCGATCTGGATGGTAACGTTATCCTTGGTGATCACAGGCTGGGGAGGAAAATCCATGACCTGTTCCTTCAGCGAGACCTTGCGGGCCACGCGGTCAATCAGGGGCACCTTGAAGTGAATGCCGGTGGTCCAGGTGCCGGCATAGGCACCCAGACGTTCCACAACGTACACCACAGCCTGGGGCACGATTTTGATGCTGGAAACGACCAGAATCAGCAGAATGACAATAAAGAACAAAACAGCAATTGCAGAAATGATAGGACCCATAGTTTTACCTCCTGTTTACATTATGTCAAAACGGTTTGTTTTCTTTCAAAGCATGGGTTCAACGACCAGTTTTACCCCTTCGATGGCCTTTACCAGGACCCGTTCCCCCTTGGGGATGGGGGCGCCATCCTCGCTGACGGCGGCCCAGTCCTGGCCATCCACCAGCACACGGCCAACCTCGCCGGGTCCGGCGATATCCACCGTTACCGCGGCAATGCGGCCTACCACGCTGTCGGCGTTGGTATGTACCCGGCCAACATTCAGCACCTTTTTGACCAAAGGCCGTGTGAAGACCAGCACCAGCAGGGCCACCACCAAAAAGACAACAAACTGCAGCCACACACCGGCCCCCAGCAGGGCGGCGACCATGGCGGCCACAGCCCCCACGGCAAACCAGATGGACATAAGCTGCACGGTGGCGGCTTCGATGACGCCGAAGATGATGGCGACCAGCAGCCAGATCATGGGCAGCCACTGGACCAATGTTTCAAGCAGTTTTCCTTCATCCACAGAAGAACACTCCTTTCGCAAGCCTTTCCAATAAAACCTTTTTCATTCTCTTATATTTGTGCGGCAATTTCAGCCAATTGGCACAGGCGCTTGGCCTCTGCCTGCAAAACAATGCGGCCTTCTTTGGTGATATGGTAAATTTTGCGGCGGTCTTCTTCCCTGACCGTATGTATCAGGCCGTCGTTTTCCATTTTATAAAGCATGGTGTATACGGTGCCGGAACCAAGATTTATGCGGCCGTCGGTCAGTTCATGCACATGCTGCATAATGCCGTAGCCATGGCGCTCCTGGCACAGGCTGTTCAGCAGCAAAAAGCCCTGTTCGGTCATTGGCAGATAATTCTTGATCAAAGCCTCGCAGTCAGCCATCCTTCTCACCTCCTGTTATATGTCGCTACGCGATATATCGTGTTTATAATATATCACATCACGACATAGTTGTCAATGGGGGTGCAAAACTTTTTCGGCCGTTGAAAACCGCCCGAAGATGTGATAGATTGAAACAAGAAAACCTTGTATGCAAGGAGAATGGCTGTTGACGATGAAATTATTTCTTCAGGCTATCCTGAAATATCTTCTGGGTGTTGTTTTGGTGGGAGTGCTGATCTTTTTGCCCGCCGGAAGCCTGCAATTTGTGAATGGCTGGCTGCTGATGGGCATCCTGTTTATCCCCATGTTTTTTTCCGGTGTGGTGATGATGGTCAAAAACCCATCCCTGCTGCAAAAACGGCTGGAAGCCAAAGAAAAGCAGCGGGAACAAAACCTTGTGGTTAAGCTGAGCGGGCTGATGTTCCTGGCAGGCTTTATGATGGCGGGGCTGGGGTTCCGCCTTGGCTGGTACATCCTGCCGCGGGCGGTTTCCTTTGGGGCAGCGGCGGTGTTCCTGGCGGCCTATCTCCTGTATGCCGAAGTGCTGCGGGAAAACACCTACCTCAGCCGCACCATCGAGGTGCAGGAAAACCAAAAGGTGATCGACACCGGGCTTTACGCTGTGGTGCGTCACCCCATGTACAGCGCCACCCTTCTTTTGTTCCTTTCCATGCCCCTTGTTTTGGGGTCGGTCTACTCCTTCCTTCTCTTTTTGGCCTACCCCTTCCTCATTGCACACAGAATAAAGCACGAAGAGCTTTTTCTGCAAAAAGAGCTGCCCGGCTATGGGGAATACTGCCAGCGGGTAAAATACCGTTTGATCCCACACATTTGGTAAAATGAGCAAAATGAAATCTCCCCTATCCAAAACAGGGGAGATTTTTCTATGCCATTTTTGAAAGCGAAACACCTTGAACCACTCTATGGGGATATGGTAAAATATCTCTGTTAAGATGATATTTGCCCCAATGCGGAACCTCTCCGTTTTGGGCGTTTTTAAGGAGGGGTTTCCCTTGTCCGAACATTTGCTGGACAACATTCTGGAAAAAGAAACCACCCGGCGCGATTTTTTGAAGACCGCTGCCAAAGGCACCGCCGCCCTGGCCCTGGGCGCCAGCCTGCTCAGCCTTGTGGGCTGCTCCAGTCCCATGGAGCAAAAGGGCGAACTGACCGGCCTGCCCCTGCCCCAGGGGATGCTGGTGGTAACACCCGACCTGTGCATCGGCTGCGGCCGGTGCGAGCTGGCCTGCAGCATGGCCACCGCACAGCAGGTGCAGCCCGCCCTTTCGGCAGTACATAGCGGCAGCGGCCTGCAGTTTGGCCAAAGCGGCCCCCGTCTGAACTACCGCTATGGCGATGGTTTGATGGGCACCGGCAAACTGGAACCTGTGGTCTGCCGCCAGTGCCGCGCCCCCATGTGTGCCAACGTTTGCCCCAACCAGGCCATCCTGCCCGACAAAAAAACCGGTGCCCGCACCGTTGACCCCGAAAAATGCGACGGCTGCGGCCGCTGCATTTCGGCCTGTCCCTGGCAGGCCATCGCCCAGAACCCCGAAACCGGCATCGCCATCAAGTGCATCACCTGCGGCAGCTGCGTGGAAGCCTGCCCCACCGGCGCACTGGCCATTGCCGAGTGGACCGATCTTTAAGGGAGGGTGGACAAGATGCAATACAACGGAATGACCGGAAAAATTATGAAAATTGATCTGAGCGCCCCCGCGGCTGAAATCGTGGAGACCTCGGCCTATGCCGAGCTGAGCGGCGGCGCTGCCCTGGCAAGCCGCATCCTGCTGCAGGAGCTGCCCGCCGACCTGAAGGACGCCTATGACGAAAAGAACATTCTGGTGTTTGCCGCAGGCGCCCTGACCGGCAGCGGCTATCCCGGAAGCTGCGGATTGACCGTGGCTGCTCTTTCGCCCATCAGCGGCACCCCCTGCTGCCACCAGATGAATGGCCGTCTGGGCACCATGCTCCGCTATGCCGGATACGACGCCATCATTATCGGCGGCGTATCGGCCAGCCCTGTATGGGTCAACATCAACAACAACGAAGTGAAAATGGAATCGGCCGCCTTCCTGTGGGGGGCCGGTACCCATGATACCACCGCCCAGATCTGCTCCACCGTGGGCAAGGAAGCCGCCGTGGCCGCCATCGGCCCTGCCGGTGAAAACAAGCTGGACATCGCCTCCATCGTTGCCCTGGGCAGCGCTGCCGCCGACGGTTTGGGCGGCGTAATGGGCTCCAAAAATCTGAAGGCCATTGCCCTGCGGGGCACCGGCGCCGTAACCATCGCCGCCCCCAAAGCCTACCAAAGCCAGCGCAAGGGCATCGACCAGGTCATCTGCGCCCCCGGCGGCAGTGTGGTTCCCTCCCAGCAGCAAAGCTGGAGTGAATACCACGCCGACAATAGCTGGTGGAACGCCGCCCCCGGCCTGTGCTGGGGCGAATCGGCCACCAAGGTGGAAACCGGCGAATGTGCCGCCGGCGACACCGCCCGCATGGGTCTGCGCTCCCTGAGCGTGGTGCGTGACTTTGGTGAGGAAGCCGCCGACCATGTGGTACGTGCCGTGGCCTGCCCCGGCTGCACCACCGGCTGTGCCGCCATGCTGCGTCTGCCCGCCCTGGAACGCGCCGGGCTGCCCCCCTATCAGTTATGCGGCTGCGAAGCCCTGCGCAACGCCCGCGGCTTTATGCCCAAGGCGGGCCAACTGCCCGAACCCGAGGCCGAAAAGGAAGAAGAAAAGACCGAGGAAACCGAAGAAACTTTGGTGAAGCCCTTTGAATACAGCGACCTGGAAATTGCCGCCGCAGCCGCCGGCCTGGCCGAAGACTTCGGTGTGGGCCTGCTGGGTGGCCAACTGGCCAAAAACTTCCGCTTTGCGGTGGATTCGGGCGCGCTGGAAAAGGCCCTTTCGGCCAAGGAATACGGCTCTTTTAACTGGGAACAGTACCGCAGCGGCGATCTGGCCTTCCTGGTTGACGTATTCCGCCGTCTGTGCAAAAACAGCGAAGCTTTTGCCAAACTGGGCACCGCCAATGTGGCGGAAGAATGGAAGTTTGCCGAGGAAGACTACGCCAAGATGGAGCAGGCTCCCATTTGCGGCGTAAAGCGTGTGCTGGATGCCGATGACCTCCACGGCGCTGCCGAAGCCGCCCTGGCTGCTGTTGCCGAAGAAGAGCTGCGCCGCCCCATGAACCAGTTGCTGGACTGCGGCCTGCCTGCCGATATTGTGGAAAAGGTCATTGCCGCCCACACCGGGGCCAATGTTATCACCGACGTATATGGCAAGATCCTCATACCTGAAGCCAATGCCGAACTGCTGGCCTGGAGTGCCAAACAGGCTCACATCTGCTCGCTGCTGGGCCTGTGCGGCCGTCTGTGGCCCCTTTCGGCCTCGGCCTTAAAGGAAGATGGCTATGTTGCCCATCCCCTGCTGACCGCCAATATGGCCGCCATTGTCTGCGGCGGTGGCGTGGATGAAATCACCCTGGAGCAGGAAGCTCTGGCCGGTTTGGCTGCCGCCCGTGTGC
>JAGAPB010000074.1 GCA_017847995.1 Oscillospiraceae bacterium | reverse complement strand
GACTGGTCCTTTGGTGTGGTGGGAGCGGATGGATTCGAACCATCGTAGGCGGTGCCAACAGATTTACAGTCTGCCCCCTTTGGCCACTCGGGAACACTCCCATGTTCCATGTTGCTTAGATTTTGTTCGAGGATGGAGCTGGTGGACGGACTCGAACCCCCGACCTGCTGATTACAAATCAGCTGCTCTACCAACTGAGCTACACCAGCAAATCTAAGCGACGACCTATACTTTATCATAAAAAAACAAGGTTGTCAACCTTTTTTCACGCAAAAGCCCGCCGAAAAGGGCATTTTCCGGCGGGTTTTTCTCATTTCAGCTTCTTGTTGCTGCGGCGGCTGGGGCTTTTGTGCTTTTTCTTTACCGAAAATCCAAAGGTTCCCACCTTTTTGCCCAGGGCGAAATAGTCCCCGTGGGCATAGGCCAGCAGGCTGCATTTATCCATGCGCAGTTTATTATTCTCGTCCAACGCCTTTTCGTCCACATTAACAGCCACGATGTCGGCCAGGAAAAGGTCGTGGGTGCCGCCCATGGGGATGATGTCGGTCAGCCTGCATTCCAGGGTAAGGGGGCAGCCCTCGATCTGCAGGCAGTCCACCTGGGTGGCCTCGGTGGTGGCCAGCTTGGCGGCGGCAAATTTATCGGTCTTTCGGCCGCTGACACAGCCGCAATAGTCCACCGCCCGCACCATATAGCTGGTGGGGATGTTGATGACGAATTCCCGGCTTTCTTTGATCATCTCGTAGGAAAGGCGTTCCGGCCGGATGGAGATGGAACACTTGGGGGGCTGGGTGTTGGTGATGCCCGCCCACGCCACGGTGAAGACATTATCCTTGCCGGCGTGGCGGCTGGTGACCAGCACCGCGGGCAGCGGGGCCAGCAGGGCGCTGCCCTTCCAGGTAACTTTGCTCATATTGTTCCCTCCTTGTCGGGTGATGCCTGGTCGGCTTCTTCTTGGGTTTCGGCATATTCTTTGTCAAAGGAATAACCGAACTGTTCGGCTTCATTTTCCATTCGTTCGCCGCCGGCGTTGATCGCCTCCATTATTTTTTCAAGGAATGGTTTCCGTTTGATGGCAGCCATTTTAAATTCCTCTTTCCGCGGTATGCTTTGCTCAGGCCAGTGCGGCCTTGTAAAGTTCGCCTTTTTTATAACCGGTTTCTTTGGCGATGCGCTTGGCGGCCTCGCTGGCAGGCAGGCTTTCCTTCTGCTGCAGGGCTTTCACCATTTCCACCGCTTCTTCAAAGCTGACCTCCTGCCGGGTGTCGGCAGGCTGGGCCCCCGCCACCACAAGAACAAACTCCCCGCGGGGGGCGTTGGCCTCATAGTGTTCCACCGCGGCGGCCAGGGTGGTGCGCCGCACCTCCTCGTGCAGTTTGGTCAGCTCCCGCACCAGCGAGATGGGTCTATCCCCCAAAACCTCCCGCATATCCTTTAGGGTAGCCAGCAGTTTGTGGGGCGCTTCGTAAAAAATGAGGGTGTGGGGGTCATCCACCAGGCTTTGCAGGTGTTCCAGACGCCCCCGTTTGTTGGTGGTCAAAAAACCTTCGAAGGAAAACCGGGAGGTGGAAAGCCCCGAAACAGCCAGGGCCGAAATGGCGGCGCTGGGGCCGGGCACCACCACGGTGGGAATGCCGTGCTGGGCGCAAAGGGCCACCAGATCCTCGCCGGGGTCGGAGATGCAGGGCATACCGGCATCGGTGACAATGGCGCAGCTTTCGCCCTGCAGCAGCCGGGCAACGATCATCTCGCCCCGCTGGCGGATGTTGTGCTCGTAATAGCTGACCATAGGCTTTTTGATCTCAAAATGATTGAGCAGCTTGAGGGTAACGCGGGTATCCTCGGCCGCAATAAAATCTACGCTTTGCAATGTTTCAATGGCACGGGGGCTCAGGTCCCCCAGGTTGCCGATGGGGGTGCCCACTACATACAGGGTACCGCTCATGCTGTTGCCTCCTTTGTTGTTCCGCCGCCATGCATGCACCAAAGGGTGATGGTGACGATGACTATGACACCGCCCACCAGGGCCCAGGTACCGGGGCGTTCGCCGTCAAAAAGGAATACCCAAACCGGGTTGAGCAGGGGTTCCACCGCGCCGATGAGGGAACACATCAAAGGCGGGCAGACCCGGCTGGCCTCGCCAAACAGCACATAGGGGATGCCCAACTGCAAAATGCCCAGTACCAGGATGGAGAGGACCGGCAGGGGGGCAATGGCTGTTTCGCTGAAAAAGGCGAAGGGGATACCCACCAACGCGGTAAGAATGTGGCCGATGAAGATGCCGCTCATGCGGTCGTTGTCGTGGCAGTTGCCCACAAAGATGTAGGTGCAGGCCTGGAACAGCCCGGCCGAAAGGGCCACAAAATTGCCGATCATGCCGCCGGGAGTAAGCTGGTCAAAAAAGAACAGCGAGATGCCCCCAAGGGTCAGCGCCACGGTGATCAGGTCGGCCCGGCCAAATTTTTGGCCGAACAGCAGGACCGAAAGGATGACGATGAACACCGGGGAGGTGAACTCCAGCACGATGGCATTGGCGGCGGTGGTCAGCTTGTTGGCCACCACAAAGGTGCAGAAGGTGATGCACAAAAAGACGCCTGAAAGCAGGGTCTGTTTGTTCAGCACAAACCGCCAGCCACGAATTTTGATATAAACCAGCACCACCGCCCCGGCCAGCAGGCTGCGGAAGCCTGCAATGGCCATGGGGTGCCAGGGGATGAGTTTGATAAAGATGCCGGCAATGCTCCAAAGTCCGGCACACATTGCCATCTGCAGGATGGCCAGATTGCGTTGTTTTGCGGTGTGGGTCACAGGGGTCTTCCTTTCGCACTAATCTTGGGGTCGTTTTTCGGGGGGAAGGATTCGCTCGGTTTTACCGTAAAGGGCCAACATCTCGTCGGAGTAGCCCCCCTCGGGGTGTTCCACCACCAGGTCGGCCTCAATAGTCAGGCCGGGGTTGCCCCCCAGGCGGCCTTCCACCAGCACAAGCCAGGGTGCGGCGCCGCTGCGCTGGGTCACCATCCTCAGCCGCTTTGGCTCGATGGCGGCCTTCCGCATGGCTTCAAAAATATCGGCCAGCCGTTCCGGCCGGTGGCATAGATAAAATCTTCCGCCGTACTTCAGCATTTTTGCAACAGCGGTGCAAAGTTCCTCCAGGGTGCAGGCGGCCTCGTGGCGGGCGGTGCGCCGGCCCTCCACCGGGCTTTCAAACCCATGTCCCGGCTGGAAGTAGGGCGGGTTGCAGGTGACCACATCCAGGGTAGCTTTGGGCAGTTCTTCCGGCGGTTGGCGCAGGTCGCCCAACAGCGGAATGAACTTCTCTTCCAAACCGTTTTCGGCTACGGCGCGGTTCATCAGTTCCACTCCGTCGGGCTGTATTTCCAGCCCGTAGATTTTGGCGGGAGGTTCCGGGCCGCCCAACAGCAGCAGCGGAATGATGCCGCAGCCGCTGCCCAGGTCGCAGGCCAGGTCCCGCCTACGGCAATGGGCAAAGCCGGAAAGCACAAAAGCATCGGTGCCGAAGCGGTGTACCCCGCCGGCAAAAACGGCCATGCCGCCCCGCAGGGGATAGGGGCGAATTTCGGCAGACGCCATAGGCCTTCCTCCTTTCCATAGATGGTTTTATTGTACCACGAAACGGCCCGCTGTGCGACTGTTTTTTGGTTTTCTTTGTTTTACTATTTGTATAATAAACTAATTATTATACAAATATCCCTGCTCACTTCTGTTGTTTTTGTAATATTATTTTATATTTATACTTTTAGTTTTATCTGTTGGAGGGATGTCTGTGGCGGTGGTGCTTCTTGTTTCGGTGGTGGCGGTGGTTGTGGTCAACGGCTGGACCGACGCCCCCGGCGCCCTTACCACCGTGGTGTGCGGCGGGGCCCTGCCCCGCCGCCGTGCGGTGGCCCAGGTGGCGCTGGCCAACGGGGTGGGGGCGTCTTTGGCGGGGCTGCTGCTTCCCCGGGTGGCCTCCACCATGCTGCGGCTGGCCGACTTCCCCCAGCTTGGCGGGCGGGCCTCCACCCTGCTGCTCTGCCTGGTGCTGTGGGTGGTCAGCCTTTGGGGCACCCTGGCCTGGGTGTGGGGCATCCCCACCAGCGAAAGCCACGCCCTGCTGGCCGCGTTGGCGGGTGCGGCCCTGGCCACCGGGGGCGGCTCCCTGGACCTTGCCCTTTGGGGGCAGGTGGGGCTGGGGCTGCTCTGCTCGGCGGGGGGCGCCTGGCTGCTGGGGCGGTGGCTGCTGCCCCACAAACTCCAACCCCAAACCCAGGCCCTTGGCAAAAAACAGATCCTCTATTGTGCCGGGCTGGCCCTGCTGCACGGTGCCCAGGACGGACAAAAATACACCGCCATGCTGTGCGCCGCCGGGTTGGGCGGCGGCATGGGCGGGCAGCTTGGGGCGGTGCTGCTGTGCGCCAGTGCCATGGCGCTGGGCAGTTCCTTTGGGGCGGGGCGCATTGTGGAAGCCATCGGCGGCGAGATGGCCCCCCTGGACGGCCACTCGGCCCTGTGCACCGACCGGGCATCGGCCCTTACTTTGGCGGTGTGCACCCTGGTGGGCCTGCCGGTCAGCACCAGCACCGTTAAGGTTTGCGCCTCGGCCGGGGCGGCTGCCAAGCTGGGCCTGCTGGACCGCCGGATTTTTGGGCGGATGTGGGCGGCCTGGCTGCTCACCTTTCCGGTCTGCCTGGGGCTGGGCTGGCTGGGGGGCAAAATTGCCCATTTTCTGGGCTGAGATTCATACACATTCCCGCTTGAACCCCTTCCCGTTCCCATACTATAATAAAAGTGACCCCATACAAACAACATTCTGTAACGGGAAGTGAAACAACATGAAATTTACCAAGCTTTTTGCCTTGATCCTTGCTCTGGCGGTGCTGCTGTGCGCCTGCGGCGGCCCTGCCGAAGCCCCTGCGGAAGAGATCCCCGAGGCTTCTTCCCAAACCGAAGAAGTAGCCGAACCTGAGCCGGAACCCGAGCCTGCGCCCGAACCGGTCCCCTTGCAGGAGGGTACCATCCATCCCCTTGGCGGCCAGGTCACTTCCTCCTGGGCCCAGCAGACGGTGGAGGCCACCCAGACCGAACTGGACCGCTGGACCGAAGCGGTCAATTCGGGGCTGATCGCCCG
>JAGAPB010000073.1 GCA_017847995.1 Oscillospiraceae bacterium | reverse complement strand
AGCAGCAAAAGCAACGGAAGCCATGGACAGAGCCATGATCAGAGCCAGAGCCAGAGCAATAATCTTTTTCATGAATATTTTCCTCCAAAAAAGTAATTATACAAGCGGCGCATCCGGAACCGCATTGCAACGTTTTTGTTAACTGAATTGTAATCGTTTTGTTTTTATTTGCACACAACACTTTCCCGCATTTGGGGTGGTTTTCCAACAATAAGCCCATATAATGTCGGAAAAGGCACACTTTGCCGCAATTATGGCGGGGTCAATATTCACCGCTGTTTGTAAAATGGAAAAGGAAACATTACAAAGGCACAGTTTTGGTTCCCTGTGCAAAAAAAGTCAGGGGGGATTGGTTTTTTTGCGTGGAAAAGAATACCGCAGTGCGGTACGTTCCCGCGAACTGATTCACCAAGCCATGCTGGACCTGATTTGTGAAAAGAACCTGAATGACATCACCATCAAGGAAGTGGTGGACCGCGCAAAAATCAACCGCAGCACCTTCTACGCCCACTATTCCAACCTGGGCGAGCTGGTGGAAGAAATCGAGCAGGAACTCCTGAGCTATTTGAAGGATCAAATTAGCGCCAGAGATCAGGCAGTTTCGCCCGAATTGGTTGCAAAGCAGGTGATCGGCTTGTTCAATGCTTATCCTCAACTGCAAAAAAAGCAGGCGGACAACCCTTCACTTGTTGCGTTTATGTACAGGGTTTTTAACAAGTACCTGGATATGTGCATGCAGGTGGTTCCCCTTTCACTGCAGGAGGATCCTTCCTTCCGCATGAGGCTCCAGCTCGTAATAACCTTAGTGTTTTACGGAATTGTCAATTGTGAATCCAGTTTGTGGACCAAGAAATTCAGCTATCCGCAGACAACTGCGGAACTCATCAACATTTGCAGAAAACTTTGACCCCTTCTCTGACATGCGGCTTGCCGCGTGTGGGGTCGATGTTTCCTTCATAAAAAGCCAAAAGCTCCGGGCATCTCTGTCCCGGAGCTTTTGGTCTTTTGGAATTATTGCAAAAAGGCCCCCTCGTTATCAAAAGCCTTTCTTGTGTAAAGGGAGGTGAATGCCTGTGGCATTCGTCCACCGCCGACCGAGCCGACAGGCGAAACGGGGGACTGCCGAAGGTGGTGGAGGGATTGTTGGTATCTACTGGCAATCCCCCAGTCAGCCTGCGGCTGCCAGCCCCCTTTACACAAAGGGGCCTTTTGGCTCCCTCTGACGAGGGAGCTGTCGAGCACAGCGAGACTGAGGGAGAGATAACGGGAACTGCAAGTCTGTACCAATTCTCTCCCTCCGTTTTTTGTTGCACAAAAAACACCTCCCTCGTCAGAGGGAGGCGATGATATGCCTACAGAAATATTCTGTTACGCCACAAAGTCGAAGACGATTTTGCACAGCAGCAGGGTCAACACGATGTAATAGACCGGGCGGATGACCTTGGCGCCTTTGGTCAGGGCCAGGCCGGAGCCCACCCATCCCCCGGCCATGTTGCACAGGGCGGCGGGCAGGGCCACCGCATACCACACGCTGCCGCTCAGGGCAAAGGTGAGAAAGGACGACACATTGGTGGTGAGGTTGATGACCTTGGTGTTGCCGTTGGCGGTGATGAGGTCAAAGCCGCAGATGGCCGAAAAGGCCAGCAGCAAAAAAGTGCCGGTTCCCGGGCCAAAGAAGCCGTCGTACACCCCAATGGCAAAGCCGATGACCAGGCTGAGCAGGGCCAGACGGGCCAGGGTTTTGGTCTGCCAGGTCTCGTTTTCGCCAAAATTGGGCCGCAGGGCCAGGGCGATGCCCACCACCGGCAGCAGCACCATCATGACGATGTGCATGATGTGGTCATCCAGCAGCAGGTTGAGCTTGGTGCCGATGGCCGCCCCGGGGAAGGCCCCCAGCATGGCTGCCAGGGTGGAAGGCCAGTGGATCTTTTTTTTGCGGATATAGCGTCCGGCCGCCACAGCGGTGCCGAACATGGCGGTGCATTTGTTGGTGCCTGCCGCCAGATGGGCAGGCAGCCCCACCGCCAAATAGGTGGGCAGCGAAATAAGCCCGCCGCCCCCGGCAATGGAGTCGATCAGCCCCGCCAAAAAGGACATGGGGGCCACAAACATTAGGGTATGGATGATCTGCTGCATGGTGGGTCGGTTCCTTTCGATGAAAAACGCACAGCACAAAACCCGCCCAAACGGTGCGGGTTTTGTGCAAAGAAAAATGAAAAAGGGTTTAAGAAGAATTCGTGGGTTATTTGGTGTATTCCATCAGTTCCAACACCACGCCGTCCTTTACACCAAAGCCGATGATGCGGCCGGTGCCCTGCATTTCTTCCAGCAGAACTTCGTCGCAGGCGGCCAGAGCTTCCTTCAGGTTTTCCACCTTATAGGCCACATGGACGTTGTTCCAGATCTGCTTGGGCATGGGGCTATCCTGCATATAACGGAAATATTCAAAATGGTATTCGTTTTCGTCGGGGTTGGTGATGTAGCACTTGATGGCGTCCTTGTACTTTTCGCCGGGCATTTCCTGGGTGGCAGGCACGCCGATGTGGAGCAGTTCCATAAAAAAGTCCTCCTTTTTGTTTGCCAATGGGGACATTGGTATGCTCAAATTATACAACAAAAAATGACACCACACAACCAACTATTTCCACAAATTATCCGGTCAGTTTTTCACGCATAAACAGCAGCAGTTTCTTTTCCCGCCGTGAGACCTGCACCTGGGTCATGCCCAAAATGGTGGCGGTCTGGCTTTGGGTCTTGTGCCCATAATAGCGCAGGGTGATGAGCCGCCGGTCCCGCTCTTCCAGCTCGGCCATGGCCTGGTGCAGCGAAAGGCGGTCGGTGATTTTTTCTTCGGGCGAATCCACCGGCAGGTCGATCTGGCCGCCCCCTTCTTCGGCGCTTTCGGTCAGCGACAGCACCGGAGAGGCCGCCATAGCCGCCTCGGCCACCTGTTCCGGTTCCAGCTCCAGCAGGGCAGCGATCTCCTGGATGGTGGGTTCCCTTCCGGTTTTGGCACAAAGCTCCTCGCGGGTGCGCTGTACCCGCAGGCCCAGTTCCTTTAGGCTGCGGCTGACCTTCACCGCTCCCCCATCCCGGAAAAGGCGGCGCATCTCGCCCAAAATGACCGGCACCGCGTAGGTGGAAAAGCGGGTGCCCCGGCTGAAGTCGAACCCTTCGGCCGCCTTGCACAGCCCGATGCAGCCCGCCCCGTACAGGTCCTCATATTCCACCCCACGCCCGCCAAAGCGGTGGGCGCAGGCGTGCACCAGACCCAGGTTTTCCTCCACCACGATCTTCCGTTTGGTCTGTTCCACTTGCGGCACAGCCATATCATTCACCCCTGGGGGTAATCCTCCGTTCCAGCACCACCGTGGTGCCCCGTCCCGGGGCGGAACGCACCTTTACCTTGTCGCAAAGCTGCTGCATCACAGCAAAGCCCAGCCCGGCACATTCCCCGGTGGAGCAGGTGGTGTACAAGGGTTCCATAGCCCGGGGAATATCCTCGATGCCGCAGCCCTTGTCCCGTATACGAAGGATCACCCTGTCCCCTTTCCTTTTTGCTTGGATATGTACCGTTCCGATGGAGTTGCGGTAGCCGTGAACAACCGCGTTGGTCACGGCCTCCGAAAGGGCGGTTTTGATGTCGCACGGTTCCTCCACGGTGGGGTCCAACTGGGCCACAAAGGCCGCCACCGCTGTGCGGGCAAGGCCCTCGTTCACCGATTTGCTGGGAAAGGAGAGGCTCATCTGGTTGTCAAACATACTGTTCATCCTCCTTTGGGCCGGCGCTGTTTTGGGCCAGCAGGTGGTCTATTCCGGCCAGGTGCACCACCTTGGCGATGTGGGGGGGCAGGCTACACAGCTCCAGCCTTCCCTGCAGGTCCTCTATCAGCCGATAACGCCCCAAAATCAGCCCGATGCCCGAGCTGTCCATAAACTCCACTCCGCCAAAATCCAGCCGCAGCAGCCGGGGCAGCACCCGTTCCACCGTCTGGTCTATTTCAGCCCGCATGGCCTTTACATTGTGGTGGTCGATCTCGCCCGAAAGAAAAACCGACACCATATCTTCTCCTACAATGATCCTGACCGGCATTGCAAAACACTCCTTTTCCGAAAAATAGAAAAAGCAGCCCTCTTTCAAACAAGAGGACTGCTTGTCCGGCCCGTTTGTCCCCTTCATGATAGGGCAAAACGGGCAAATATTTTGTCACATTGGGGCTTTGGGGCTCAAATCTTCCAAAGCGATGGTGCGCAGGTCGGCGGCAAGGTAGAGGCTGCCCCACACCAGCACCGGGTCACCATATTCTTTGGCCATCTGCCAGCCTTCGGCCAGGCTTTGGGCGGTTTGGGCAGGGCAATACTTTGCCCCCTCGGCCGCCAGAATTTTCGGTTCCAGGGCGCGGGGATTTTGGGGCCGCACCGCCACAAGGCGGCTGCAGTGCTTCAGCACAAGACCTAGCGATGTGGCCCAATCCTTGTCGGCCAGCATGCCGCACAGGGCGGTGATGGGGCGGCCATCCAGCAGCTTCAGGGCTTCGGACAGGGCAGCGGCCCCCGAGGGGTTGTGGGCGCCGTCCACAATGACCAGCGGCTCCCGGCTCAAAATTTCCAGCCGGGCGGGAAAACGGGTTTGGGCAATGCCCTCCTCCACCGCCTTGGGGGAAATGAAAAGCCCGCGCTGGCGCAGCACCTTGACCGTTTCCAGCACCGTAAGGGTGTTGGCGATCTGGTGGCGGCCGATGAGGGGAAGATATATTTCCTGCTCCTCGCAGCGGATGCGGCTGCCTTCCAGGCCGCATTCCAGCACCTCTGCTCCATTCAGGCTGCCCATGTGCAGGGTAGCTCCCTGTAGGGCGCAATGCTCCATAATGACCCCAAGGGCGTCGGGGTTCTGGTCGGGGTAGCAGACCACCGGGGTACGGGGCTTGATGATGCCGCACTTTTCGGCGGCGATGACCTCCACGGTATCTCCAAGGATGTGGGTGTGGTCCAGGTCGATGGAGGTGATGACGGCGGCCAACGGAGGGGGACTGATATTGGTGGCATCATAGCGCCCGCCCAGGCCCACCTCCAGCACCACAACTTCGCAATTCTGTTCACAGAACCACAGCAGACCGGCGGCGGTGATGACCTCAAACTCGTTGGGGGCCTCCCCTTCCAGACTTTCCATGGCGGCGCGTACACGGTCCATCACACCGCACAGGGCCTCTTCTCCGATCATCTCGCCGTTGATCTGCATCCGTTCCCGGAAGTTGAGGATATAGGGCGAAATAAACAGGCCGGTTTTGTACCCCGCCTGCCGCAAGATGTTGGCAGTCATGGTGGCGGTGCTGCCCTTGCCGTTGGTTCCGGCCACGTGGACGCACCTGAGCTTATCCTGGGGATTGCCCAAAGCCGCGGTCAGGCGGCCGATGCGTTCCAGGCTGGGCTTTACGCCGAACTGCTTCAGCGAATGGATGTATTCCAATGTTTCATTGTAGTTCACAAAGGTCAACTCCTTGAAAAAACAAAGGGAGGGGATATTTCCCCTCCCCCATGTTTGGGTTTTCTTTAGCCGAGGTTGGCAATGCTTTCGAGGATGATCTTCATGCGTTCTTCGGCCTTGGCCAGCTTTTCACGCTCGCCCTTGATAACAGCCTCGGGTGCCTTGGCAACAAAGCCGGGGTTGTTCAGCTTGCCGGAAACGAAGTCGATATCCTTCTGGCAGGCGGCCTTTTCCTTGTTGAGGCGGGCCAGTTCCTTTTCACGGTCGATCAGTTCGGCCATGGGGATGAGGCCGCGGGCGGCACTGGTGATGACCTGCACGGCGCCTTCCACCTCAAAATGTTCACCGGCATCCACTTCGGAAGCCGAAGCCAGACGCTTAATGAATTCCTGGCACTGCAGGAAGATGTCGGCCGACTTGGTTTCAACGTAAACATGGGCCTTCTTGGAAGGGGGAATGTTCATTTCGGCGCGGCGGTTGCGGATGGCACGGATGAGGTCCATCACCTTTTCAAATTCGGCTTCTTCCACAGCGAAGTTGAGGGCTTCGTCCACTACGGGCCAGGGGGCCTTCATAATGGTCTCGCCATCATGGGGCAGGGCCTGCCAAATTTCTTCGGTGATAAAGGGCATGAAGGGATGAAGCAGGCGCATGACGCCGTTGATGATGTAGCACAGCACCATCTGGGCCGAGCGTTCGCTTTCGCCGCCCTGGGCGATGCGGGCCTTGGTCAGTTCGATGTACCAGTCGCAGAAAATATCCCAGATAAAGTCGTAGAGCTTCTGTACCGCCATACCCAGTTCGAAGGCTTCCAGGTTTTCGGTCACTTCGCCCACCAGGCGGTTGTACTTGGCCAGCACCCACTTATCCTCCAGGGTAAGTTCGGCAGGCAGGCCCTTTTCGTCAAAGTCTTCGGGCAGGTTCATCATGATGAAACGGCTGGCGTTCCAAATCTTGTTGGCAAAGTTGCGGCTTGCCTTGACCTTGTCATCCGAGAAGCGCATGTCGTTGCCGGGGCTGTTGCCGGTGGCCAGGGTAAAGCGCAGAGCATCGGCGCCGTACTGGTCAACGATCTCCAGGGGGTCGATGCCGTTGCCCAAAGATTTGCTCATCTTGCGGCCCTGGGCGTCGCGCACCAGACCGTGGATGAGAACATTTTCAAAGGGAACTTCACCGGTGTGCTCCAGGCCGGAGAACATCATACGAACCACCCAGAAGAAGATGATGTCGTAGCCGGTTACCAGGGTGTTGGTGGGATAGAAATACTTCAGTTCAGCGGTCTGCTTGGGCCAGCCCAGGGTGGAGAAGGGCCACAGGGCAGAGGAGAACCAGGTATCCAGGGTGTCGGGGTCCTGGCGCATGGCGGCACCGCACTTGGGGCAGGTGTGAACAGCATCTCTGGAAACTACCATTTCGCCGCAGGTGTCGCAGTAGTAGGCGGGAATACGATGACCCCACCAGATCTGACGGGAAATGCACCAGTCGTGGATGTCTTCCAGCCAGTGATAGTAGATCTTGTCGAAGCGTTCGGGGATGAACTTGGTCTTGCCGGTCTTAACAGCGTCAATGGCGGGGCCGGCCAGGGGCTTCATCTTTACAAACCACTGCTTGGAAACACGGGGTTCCACCACGGTGCCGCAGCGGTAGCAGGTGCCGACATTGTGGGAATAGGGTTCGGTCTTGATGAGGAAGCCGCCCTCTTCCAGGTCGGCAACAACAGCCTTGCGGGCTTCTTCCCGGTCCATGCCGGAGTACTTGCCCCAGCCTTCCATAATGTGGGCATCTTCGGTGAAGATGTTGATAACAGGCAGGTCATGACGCAGGCCAACTTCAAAGTCGTTGGGGTCGTGGGCGGGGGTGATCTTTACCACGCCGGTGCCGAAGTCCATTTCAACATATTCGTCGGCAACCACGGGAATTTCCTTGTTGACCAGGGGCAGCAGAACATTTTTGCCCACCAGGCGCTTGTAGCGTTCGTCGTCGGGATGAACGGCAACAGCGGTATCGCCCAGCATGGTTTCGGGACGGGTGGTGGCCACTTCAATGTAGCCCTCTTCGCCAACGATGGGGTAACGGATGTGCCAGAAGGCGCCTTCCTTTTCCTCGTGTTCCACCTCGGCGTCAGACAGCGAGGTCTTGCAGTTGGGGCACCAGTTGATGATGCGTTCGCCGCGGTAGATCAGGCCTTTTTCATAAAGCTTCATGAAAACTTCCTGCACAGCCTCGGAGCAGCCCTCGTCCATGGTGAAGCGGGTGCGGTCCCAGTCGCAGGAGCAGCCGATCTTCTTCAGCTGGCTGATGATGCGGTTTTCGTATTTATTCTTCCATTCCCAGGCATGCTCCAGGAACTTTTCGCGGCCCAGGCCTTCCTTGGTCAGACCCTGTTCCTTCAGAGCGGCGACCACCTTGGCTTCGGTGGCAATGGCGGCGTGGTCGGTGCCAGGCATCCACAAAGCTTCATAGCCCTGCATGCGGCGCCAGCGGATCAGAATATCCTGCAGGGTGTCGTCCAGGGCATGGCCCATGTGGAGCTGGCCGGTGACGTTGGGTGGGGGAATTACGATGGTATAGGGGGGCTTGCCGGTGTCGGGTTCGGCATGGAAATAGCCGCCGGAAAGCCAAAACTCATAAGTGCGATCCTCTACACTTTGGGGATCGTATACTTTGTCCAACTGCTTCAGCATCAGTTTTACCTCCTGCTTTGCCTCAAGGGCAGATACATACGCATATAATTATAGATTAACTGTTGTCAAATAGCAAGGTTTTGGGGCAAATATCAAAGTTTTTCAATAGAAAAAGCCTACCGGAACATCCGATAAGCTTTTTGTTTCGCGCTGATTATTTTTTCTCGCAGTACACCACAAATCTGCTTTGCCCATTGGGGGTGCAGGTAAAAATGGTCAAGGGATAGGGTGAGGCTTCCAGTTCCTCCACCTGGGTGGCCTTCAGCACCTCTGTTTGAGCCACCCGGAACAGGTGGTTCTTTCCCGCAACATCGGTGAACTCCACCTCATCCCCTGCCTCCAGCCGATCCAGTTTTTCCAGATGGCCTTTGTAGTTGTGGCCCAGCAGGATCAAATTTTCTTCCTCCAGGCTGCCGGAATAGCGGCAGGGGCCGTATTCCAGTTTTTCATAGCTCCAGCTTTCCAGCACCGGAAGCTGCACATCGGCTTCGTCGGCCTTCAAAATGCCGACCAGCGACTGCCCCTGCAGCATCACCTGGGGCATTTGGCCTTCCGGCGCTTCCACAACGACCCCGCCCAGGTGACGGTCGTTGATCTCGAGGGAAAGCTCCTGCAGCAGCACCTTGGAGTTCTGTTCGGCCAGGGTGGCCTGGCGGTCATATTTTGCGTAAACCGAAGCGCCGCCAAAGGCCAGCGCCAATCCCGCAAGAATAAGAATGGTCCCTCTTATTTTCCTGTTCATGGCTCCTCCTTTTTGGCGCAGAGGTCAACCATGCCCAGCACCACCAGCACCGAACCGGCCCCCAGCATTGCATAGACCGGCATCATCTGGAAGCCGGTTTGCGGAAGCTTTTTCTCCTCTTCCGGCTTGGGCGTGGGTTTTGGCTTGCTGGGTGTGGAGGGCTTAGAGGGCGGAGTGGGGTCATCGGGAGGGGTGGGGCTGGGTTTATACTCGTACACCAAAATGAAACCTTCCATTACCGGATGAATGTCGATCAGCTCATATTCCGGCACCACACTGCCCTCTACCGAATAGGTTCCGGTGTGGGGCAGCATGTGAAAGGTGTGCTGCCATTTGCAGGCCTCATTCAGCACAACACTGCGGTAGGGGCTTGCCTCGGCGGCAGGGGTCGGTACCGCCCGCATCAGCGAGGGGGCCTCGCGCAGCAGGGTCACTTCCACATTTTGGGGGCGTTTGCCCGCGGCGTTTTCATCGTCAAGCCACACAACCGCCACCAACAGGGTACGGCTGTCGTTGGATATTGTTTTGGGCTCGGAGTTGAGGTGATAAAGCAAACCTTCGGGGGTTTGGGTGGGCAGTTCCACCAGATAGGGCGGGAAGGTGTAGAACTGGCCGCCGCGGTCAAACACCAGATAAATGCCCTTTTCCAGCGAGATAAAATCCGCCAGGCCGTGCTTGTTGGTGGTCAAAATTTTGCCAACGATGCCGCTGGCATAGATATACTGGTAGACCGCTTCGGCCTGTTCGGCCGAAAGTTCGGCGTCCAGGTCGGCGGCAGAGATGCCCAGCCCGGCATACTCGGGCAGCAGGGTATGCCCGGTTCCGTCAAAAGAGGTTACCTGGCAAATTTCCACGTTGAAGTATTCGACAGGGTTTCGCTCGCCATCCAGGATATTCACCCGCAGCGAACAGGGCAGGTCGGCCGAAACAGGGCAGCACAAAAAGACGCAGCACAGCAGCAGCGCGGCGGCTCTTTTAAAGATCGTTCTGCTCTTTTTCACGGCCTTTCTCCTTCCTGTAAACTTTTTTGTGCTTTCGTTGTGTTTTTTTGCCTGTCAACGAGCCGATGCCGATGGCGCACAGCATGACCACCACAAAAAAGGTCAGTGCCACAGGCACGATGTAAACCAGGCTTACTTCCTCAATTTCATTGGAAAGGATGAGCTTGCCCGAGGCGGGCTTGCCATCCAGGATGCGGGTGCCGCGCACCAGCAGGCGGTGGGAATTGATGCCATAGGGGGTGCAGGTCAGCAGGGTAACGTAGTCCTGGCCCTCTTCAATGATGAGATCATCGGTGTCTTCGGGCAAAACCACCTTGATCTGGTCCACCTGGTATTCCAGGGTCTCGCCCAGCACATTCAGGTAGAAGTGGTCCCCCATGCGCATGCGGTCGATGTGGGTGAGCAGGTCGGCGGTGGGCAGGCCCCGGTGGCCCGAAATAACGCAGTGGGTGTTTTGGCCCCCCACGGGCAGGCTGGTCCACTCCAGGTGGCCGATGGCCTGCTGCAGCACGTCCTCTTCCACCCCGTGATAGACGGGCAGGCTGACGTCGATGCAGGGAATTTCCAGATAGCCCATCATGCCGCTGCCCGAAAAATCCAGCAAAGCCTCGTACTGGGGCAGCATTTCTTCGGGAAGGACATAGGGGTTTTCCCGCTGGGCCAGCAGCTCGTTGTACTGCCGGGCCTGCGAGATCATGCGCACCTGTTCTTCGGTGTTGGTGGTTTGCACCAACTGCTGGTAGCCCGAAACCACCCCCGCCTGCAGGCGGGAATTGAGGTAATTGCTGACCGTTGGGTACAGCATCAAGGACAGCCCTGCAAGAAAGACCAACGCCAACAGAATATTGGATTTGTTCTGTTTTTTCTTTGCCATTTGCAGCGTTCTCCTTGGTGTGTACCCGGCGGGGCAGAGCCCCGCCGGGAGATACGGCTTAAAACAAATTAGTTTTCGCCACGCTTTTTGACCGCAAAGGCGGTGATGGAGCCCAGCAGCAGCACGGCGCCGGCAATGTAGAAAATGGTGGTGCCCATGCCGCCGGTGGCGGGAAGGGTGGTACCCTTGTTATTTTCGACTGTTACAGAAACCAGACCAGTTCCTGCGTTGCCAGAAACATCTACACCTTCAAGTCTGCCAGCCAAAGCAGTCAGTTCTTGATTGCTCAGGGTAGGAACAATTTCGACAACCAAAGGAGCATCCATCTCATTATACTGCGAGGGAGCGGCAACCTCTTCCAGATAGTAACCCACAGCACTCAAACCTTTGATGGTGAACTTACCATCAGCATCAGTAGTGATTTTTTCACCTTCTTGCAGAGTTTCTTTGTTTGGATGTTCTGCCCAAGAAAGAATAGTTCCATCGGCGCCGAATTTAGCATAAAAATTCTTATTAACGTCGATATCGCCTTCCTTTACACTTCTAACGCGGTAAATAGCAAATTCAGCACCAGGCAATGGGGTTGTTTTGTCGGCTGCATCGACCTTGGTTACGGTAACACCATAAGAGTAAATGCTTGCATTATCAGTTAAAGTAGCATAGGACACTCTATTATCTTCACCGTCGGGTTTTTTTAGAGTTTCATTCTTCCCATCTGGTTCTTCATTCATGTCACCAGTGAAGTAAAGGGTTGCATCATTACTATTACCCAAATCAGTGCCATTCTTACCAAACTTAAGTAGTTCATCAGTACCAGTACCTACAACAGCACTGTACTTTACAACAATTCTGTCATTAATGGTAATGTTAGGATAGGTTTCCAAAATGTCCTTAAAGTCAACCCGAAGATGACCGGTTAAACGATTGCTATTGTTTTCGTAATAGTCGTTAGATATGACCCATTTATCAACATCCTTGGTTGCAAGATCAGTCATTCTATCTGTATGCTGAATAAAAACAGCTTCAATCTTAGGATTGGTGAGGTAATCCGGGATTTGCTCTTCAAAAGAAAGCATAAACTGCTTATATTCTTTCAGCAAACTGGGCATATGCGCTTCCAGCTTAAAGTAAACCTTTTCCCCTACTTCAACGTTGAGAGCCTTCTTAAAGGTACCTTCAAGACTACTATTAACGGTTTTTTCAAAAACGGGGTTTACGGACTTGGGAGAAACAGTAGTATTACCAACTATTTGCAGCAGATAATCTGTCATGGTAGCGTGTTCATGCTGCTCAGCATCCTTAATCAAATAGTAACCAGGTGCCAAACCGCTCTTAGAATAATTAACCGTTTCTCCTGAACCATCTTTATTCTCAGTAAGCAGCGTTCCTTCTTCAAGATCAAGATGCTTAGCAAAAACTTCAGCAAGAGCTTTCAGAGATGCGTCATCAGTAGTCCAAGTAGAAATGATATCGGTGACACTTTTGGCAGAAGTAACCGCCGCCAAAGGAGTTTCTGTCCCTCTGGGTACTTCACGAATATCCTCAATAAGGTCAGAAAGTCCATCGGCAGGATCTTCAGAATCGGTCGTTGCATCAATATCGTCGCCCCATTCGATATTGGTTAAAATGCCGCCATCCAATGTTCCTTTGAAAATCTGATAAGCCTTGTATTTGTGCCCCGCATGTGGATGGTTAATGGTAATTGAGCCGGATTCTTCGGGGGCCGCCATAGCAGGCAGGGCCATGGTCGCCAGCATCAATACAACAAGCAAAACGGACATTAATTTCTTTGCAAATTTCATGTTGTTTTCTCCTTTTTGCAAACTTGTTTTTTCTATCTTCATCGTGTTACGTTAAAAAAAGCCTTAAGCGGGAGGTCGGCCTCCTTTCTTTCGTTTGGAAAGGAAGGAGATTCCTGCCGATGCCGCTGCCAGCAGCACACCGGACAGGAGGTATCCTCCGGGCCCTGTGCCGTCTGGCCGATCAATCCCTCCAGGCTCTTGTCTTCCTGCTCATCCATCTGGGTCAGCAGGTCGTTGATGTCATTATCCTGCAGCAGCACAAGGTAGCAGTTGCCGGTGTGGGTATGCTCCTCCAGGCTGCACACAAGGCGGTTATCCTGATAGCAGGATGTGCCGTGTAAATGTTCCTCTATGCCGCAGCGAACATCCTGTTCCAGGGCCACAGCCTGCACAACAAACCCCTGCAGGGCAAAAAAGCCCAAGGCCATTATCAAAATAATGGTCAAGGGCAGTTTTATTATGTTGTACAAACGCTGTACGGGTTTCAAAGAGTTCGCCTCTTATCCTAACGAAAAAATAATTTTTCCGATAATTCTGTTTTTGGGGATGGTACCGATCTCGGCCAAACGGCTGTCCATCGCCACAGGGCGGTTATCGCCCATTACAAAATACTCCTCGTGGGGTACCGTGTATGGGAAGTCAATGTTGCACTGCCCAAGGGCAGGTGCTTCCACATAGGATTCTTCACTTTTTATGCCGTCAACGATGACGCTGCCGTTCTTTTCAATTTCCAGGCTGTTGCCGCCCTCGGCAATCACCCGGCGCACCAGAACTTTGTTGTTAAAATAAAAAGCAATGATATCGCCACGGTCCACCTGCTCGGTTTTGCGCACCAAAAGGATCTGCCGGTCCTGCAGGCTGGGGGCCATGCCATCACCGTAATACTGCACCACCGAAAAAACCTGGGTAAACAGATTGACAAACAGCACCGTTACCAAAACAAGCGCCACCAACAGCCTGATCAAAATACGACCGTACGAGGGCTTTGGTTTGGCATATTTTCCTCTGTTGAACAAGCGATTTCCCATGGTTTCTCTTTCTTTACTTTCCGTATTTTTCATGGTTTTTATTTAAAATTTTCACCCAATTATACAGCATACAATATACTCCAAAAAAAATTTTTTTACAACCTTTTTTACGATATTTTTCTTTT
>JAGAPB010000072.1 GCA_017847995.1 Oscillospiraceae bacterium | reverse complement strand
GTTTTCGGGCAGATAGAACTGCTGGGCGGTCTGCAGGTCGGCTTCGGGGTCAATGGCGCGCAGGCGGGCCAGGGCAGCCTCGCACTTCGGGCGGCCCACCATATCCCGCGTGGCCAGCAGTTGGCGGTTCAGGTTGGTCTCGTCCACCGTGTCGTTATCCACCAGCAGCAGATGGCCCACCCCGGCACGGCACAGGGCCTCGGCGGCATTGCCGCCCACTCCGCCCAATCCCAGCACAACGGCACGGGCGTTTTTCAGTTTTTCCATACCCTGCTCGCCCAGCAGCAGCCGGGTGCGGTCGGTCCAATGGGCCATAGCCGCCCTCCTTCCCTGTTCATAAAAAAGGTCCGAGCCACCGCTCAGACCCAAAGTTTTTTAGCCAAACCCCACCATGCCGGTGCGCACCCGGATAAAACCCGTCTAAGACAGGAAGGGTGCCTTCCCCCGGCGTTCATGCTCCCTTCGTCCGGCCGGGCCGGGAGGTCTGCAATCGTTGACGGGGAGCAAGGCTCCCATTAAAAAAGTGTTGGATTATAACAAAGATGCACTGCCGCACACAGCAGGGGTGGTTTTACTATCATACCCGGCCGCAGCCGGAATTAGAACCGGTCAATTATTCCTCAAAATCAAAGAATTCTTCCAGGCGGTCCATAAACTGGTCGGCAATGCGTTCATACTCTGCATCGTCCAGGATGGGTTCCAGGAATTCTTCCTGTTCGTCCTCATCATAAACCACCTTGAGGATGACCAGTTCGCCGTCATCGTCCAGCGAGCTTTGGGGATCGTCAAAAATGGGGATCAGTGCCAGGTACTCGGTGTCGTTGTCTTCCAGGGTGTCAACGATCTCAAATTCGTGTTCAACGCCTTCTTCGTCCATCAGGGTAATGGTGTCGCGTTCATAATCCATATTATCAGCCATGGGGCCCTCCAAAATTCCGGGCAACGGCTGGTGCAATGCCGTTTTGCCGCTTATTTTTGATAGCCTTATTTTACTCCATGCCCTGTTGCAAGTCAACAAGGCCGCCAGCCCCAAAGTCAAAAATTTCCCACTCCCCTTCTTTTCCGCCATTTTAAACAGCCTTTTCCCCGCTTTTTTGTCATGATATGTGCAATGCACATATAAGTTTTTCACATTTGTTGAAAATTACTATTGAAAACGCATCACAAATCCTCTATACTATAAGCACAGAGAGACAATAGTAAGCAGAAGAGCAAAAGAAGAAGCCAAAAAACTACCCCCTAAAGAAACGGAAAGGCGGTGGGTCCGATGTACTCAGCAGAACATAATCTCCGGTGTAGCGTAGGACAGCACCGTACGCTGCACCGCGGCTAATAATACCAGGCCGCAGCGTTTTGGGTTGGTGAAAGCAGCACAAAACAAGCGGAACCGGCGGCCAGTTGGCCGTGATGTGCCGGGAAAGGAACCGAGAGATCCGGTGCTGAACAAACGGACAAACAGGAAAACTGAAAACCGTATACAATTTAACATTCTATATAAAAAGCCCGGAAGACAAAGGTCTTCCGGGTTTTGCTTTGTTTTTTCAGCCCCAAAGCTGGTCGATGCGTTCCTTCATCCGCTGCACCTCGGCGCCGGGGTCGGCGGCATCCCGAAGGCTTCTTCCGCAGATGACGGCAAAAATGGGCAGCCCGGCAAACAGCTCCAGCTCCTCGTATCCCACACCGCCGGTCACGGTCACAGCCATGCCCATGCTGCACAGGGCGCGCACACAGGCCACATCGGTTTGGCTCCAGCCCCCGGCTGCGTCGCGGCTGCGGTGATAGATCACATGGGTGATGCCCAACTCTTTCCAGGCTTTCATATCCTCCAGCTCCCACCGGCCGTAAAGCTCGATCTGCACAGTGGCGCCCCGGGCATCGGCCTGGGCCTTCACCGCCGCCTTGGTGCCGTTGTCGGCAGCGCAGATCACCGTCATATAGTCGGGGCCTTTTTCGGCGATCAGCCCGCCCAGCACCTTGCCGGCGTCGGCAATTTTGAAGTCGGCCACCAGGGGCTTTGCGGGGTACAGCCGGCGCAGCTTTTCCACCACCCCCACGCCCTCGGCGCAGATCAGCAGGGTTCCGGCCTCAATGATGTCCACCCCCTGGGCCACGCCGCCCTCCAGGGTTTTCAGGGCATCCTGCAGCGAGGTGTTGTCCAGGGCAATTTGAAGCATGGGTTTCATGTTATCGACCTCCCCTTTCGGTCAAAAAATGCCCCGCCGCCGCGGAGCATCCCTGTTGTTTGATGATACGAGTGTGACCGGGCCTGTAAGCCGGGTTCTGTCGTGGACGACAATCTATCTAGGCTGTGGGTCGCCCCACAGCTCAAGCCACCTTGGGGAAAACGACGGGCCGCCGCCGGGCCGAAGCCCGAATCCCGCTGTGGTGTTGCTTCAGGTAGGGTTTACATGGCCGCCCGGTCTCCCGGACGCCGGTGAGCTCTTACCTCGCCTTTCCATCCTTACCGGAAAAATCCGGCGGTTTCTTTCTGTTGCACTGTCCCTAGAGTCGCCTCCGGCTGCCGTTAGCAGTTACCTTGCCCTGCGAAGCCCGGACTTTCCTCGCGCGGGGCCTTTCGGCGCTCCGCCCGCTGCCGTCCGGCCCGGTCACATCGGTTCCCCCACAGTATACCACCCGCGGCTGCTTTCCGCAAGCGGCGCACGCCCTCCTTCTTTTCCACTTTTTGTATTGTGAATCTTTTGTCGAAATGAAATTTTATCCACATTCTTCTCGCAGGATTTTAAAAAAACACTAATTTTTTTACAGTTTTTTCGCATTTTTACAAAAAAAGATGGATTACACGCTCAAATCCTGCATATTTTCTATTGTAAAAGCCTGTCGGTTTTACTATAATTTTTTCAGCACCAATTTTTAAAGTGTGGAGGATAATTACATATGGCATTCAAAAACCAGTACCTTGCTGAAGTATTTGCAAAGGTAGAAAAGAAGAACCCCGGTGAACCCGAATTCCTGCAGGCTGTACAGGAAGTTCTGGAATCCATCGAACCTGTTATCGAACAGCGCCCCGACCTGGTAAAGGCCGGCGTTGTGGAACGCATGGTTGAACCCGAACGCACCATTTCCTTCCGTGTATCCTGGGTCGACGACAACGGTGTTGTCCAGGTAAACCGCGGCTACCGCGTACAGTTCAACTCTGCCATTGGCCCCTACAAGGGCGGCATCCGCTTCCATCCCACCGTTAACCTGTCCATCATGAAGTTCCTGGGCTTTGAACAGACCTTTAAGAACAGCCTGACCAGCCTGCCCATGGGCGGCGGCAAGGGCGGCGCCGACTTTGATCCCTCCGGCAAGAGCGACGGCGAGATCATGCGCTTCTGCCAGAGCTTTATGACCGAACTGGCAAAGCACATCGGTGCCGACACCGACGTACCCGCCGGCGACATCGGCGTTGGCGCACGCGAAGTTGGCTATATGTTTGGCCAGTACAAGCGTCTGCGCAATGAATTCACCGGCGTAATGACCGGCAAGGGCCTGAGCTTCGGCGGCTCCCTCATCCGTCCTGAGGCCACCGGTTTCGGCGCTGTTTACTATGTGGTAGAAATGCTCAAGACCTTTGGCGAAGAAGTGAAGGGCAAGACCTTTGCAGTTTCCGGCTTCGGCAACGTTGCCTGGGGTACTGTAAAGAAGGTCACCGAACTGGGCGGCAAGGTCGTTACCATTTCCGGTCCCGACGGCTATGTTTACGACGCCGACGGCATCAATACCGAAGAAAAGATCAACTACATGCTGGAAATGCGCTCCAGCGGCCGCAACAAGGTTCAGGATTACGCCGACAAGTTTGGCGTTCCCTTCTTTGCCGGCAAGCGTCCCTGGGAACAGAAGGTCGACATCTGCATGCCCTGCGCCACCCAGAACGAAGTTGACGTTGCCGATGCTCAGAACATGATCAACAACGGTGTAAAGTACTACGCTGAAGTTGCCAACATGCCCACCACTGCCGAAGCAGTTGCCCTGCTAAAGGAAAACGGCGTTGTGGTTGCCCCCTCCAAGGCTGTTAACGCCGGCGGCGTTGCCACCTCCGGTCTGGAAATGAGCCAGAACAGCATGCGCTATAGCTGGACTGCCGAAGAGGTTGACGCCAAGCTGCATCAGATCATGTCCAACATCTACAAGAACAGCTATGATGCCGCTGCCAAGTACGGCATGGAAGGCGACCTCATCGCCGGTGCCAACATCGCAGGCTTCATCAAGGTTGCCGAAGCCATGCTGGCCCAGGGCATTGCCTACTAAGCTAAAACCGACATCTCTTTTATCTTCCCCGTGCCGACCATTGGTGCGGGGTAGATTTTTATTCGGACAAATCCTTCCTTTGCGTTGACATCATCAAGTTAAAGTGCTAAACTGAAAGGCAGCAAATTTTGTGCTGCCCGGATGGCACACCGTATCACCTTTTTAAGGAGGAGCTCCCCCATGAACAATCTTTCCGTTGAACTGACCAAAACCCCCAAGGCCAAGCCTGCCGACGAATCCAAGCTTGGTTTCGGTCAGATCTTCTCTGACCATATGCTGTTGGTAAAGTACAGCAAGGGCAAGGGCTGGCACGATGCCAAGATCACCCCTTACCAGCCCATCGAGCTGTGGCCTGCCGCCAGCGTTCTGCACTATTCCCAAAGCATCTTTGAAGGCATGAAGGCCTACCGCGCCGTGGACGGCACCCTGCGTATGTTCCGTCCCGAAGAAAACTTCAAGCGTCTGGCCAACAGCTGCCGCCGCATGTGCATTCCCGAAATGGACCAGCAGTTCCAGATGGAATCGCTGGTGGAACTGCTGAAGGTGGACCAGGACTGGATCCCCAAGAGCGAGGGCACCAGCCTCTACATCCGTCCCTTCATCATCGCCTGCAAAAACTTCCTGGGCGTTCACCCCGCCGATGACTACCTCTACATGGTCATCCTTTCCCCCTCCGGCGCCTACTACGCCGAGGGCCTGAACCCCGTTAAGATCTATGTGGAACCCGGCTATGTGCGCGCCGTACGCGGCGGCACCGGCGAAGTTAAAACCGGCGCCAACTACGCCCAGAGCCTCAAGGCTCAGGAAGAAGCCGAAGAACAGGGCTACACCCAGGTTCTGTGGCTGGACGGTGTGGAACGCAAGTACATTGAAGAAGTGGGCGCCATGAACGTCTTCTTTGTCATCGATGACGAGATCGTGACCCCCCAGCTCACCGGCAGCATTCTGCCCGGCATCACCCGCAAGAGCGCCGTTGAACTGCTCAAGCACTGGGGCTATAAGGTTTCGGAACGCCGTCTTTCCATCGACGAGCTGGAAGAAGCCGCCAAGACCGGCCGCCTGAAGGAAGCCTTCGGCACCGGCACCGCCGCCGTTGTTTCTCCCATCGGCCAGCTCAAGTACGGCGACGATGTTTTCACCGTAAACGACGGCAAGATCGGCGAGATCAGCCAGAAGCTTTACGACAACCTCACCGGCATCCAGTACGGCAAGGTGGAAGATCCCTTCGGCTGGAGCTACATCATCAAGTAAAAACCACACAAAACCTCCCCTGCCGCACGGCAGGGGAGTTTTTTATTGCAGTCTTGTCAAAGTTTTTTCCATATTATATCCGTCATCCGGGTGATAGGACATCCCCACCCTTCCAAAGGGGAAGTAATGGATGGTATAAAACACACGGCCTTCCTCCATCCCCTCTACACTGATCCATACAGGCACCAGCGGAAGCCTGGAGGAATAAAGGCCCGTGGCCTGGCTTTGAATGGCGTCCTGCAATTCTTCCGGAACATCCTCCGCGCCGCTGATGACTGGGTTGGCACACAGTTCAGACAGCACCACCACAGACACTACCAGCACCAAACAAAGGATGACCGCTGCAATCACCGCTATTCTTCTGCTCATTCCTTAAACTCCACAATTTTTTCCAGTTCCTTGCGGCTTTTTTTGCGCAGGGGATCGCCCTCTTTGGCATAGCCCAGGGTGATGACCAACCGGATGTGGGCATCGGTGCCCAGCAGGGCCTTCAGCTTTTTTTCGTCAAACCAGCCCAGGATGCAGGTGGCAAGGCCCCGGTTCTGGGCCTCCAGCACAAGCTGGCTGACCGCCAGGCCGATGTCGATGCTGCGGTAATCCTGCCCCTTGAATTTGCTGCCCGCGGCGGCGGTGGCGTTATAGGCCGCTTCCTCCACCACAATGGTGCAGGGGGCATCCAGCGCAAACTTATTCATGCCCATGCCGGTGCAGGCCTTGGCCACAGCCTTGCCAAAGTCGCCGGTGCATACGGTAAAGTGATAGGGCTGGCTGTTGCAGGCGCTGGGGGCAAGCCCGGCTGCCTCGATGCAGGCCAGAATGTCCTCTTTGCTTACCGGGCGGGCGGGGTCATAGGCACGGCAGCTTTGCCGCCGGGATAAAACTTCACGAAATTCCATACACTATCCTCCTGCTCAGCCGCCGATCAGCACGGCCGAAAGATCGTTGACGTTGGTGCCGGTGGGCCCGGTGATGATCAGCCCATCGCAGGCCTCCAGGGCGTGGTAGGCATCGTTGCGGGCCAGCACCTCGGGGATACTGATGTCCTGTTCCATCAGCTTGAAGACCGTTTGGCCGTCGCACCAGCCGCCTGCGGCGTCGGTGGGGCCGTCGGTACCGTCGGAGCCAACCGAGAACACCAGCACGTCCTCCAGCCCGCCGATGCCCCGCGCTGCCGAAAGGGCGATCTCCTGGTTGCGGCCGCCCAGACCGTTGCCGGTCAGGCGCACGGTGGTCTCGCCCCCGGCAAAAATGGCCATCTTCTGTCCGGTGCCGCTGTATTCCCGGGCGATGGCCGCCAAAAAGCTGCCCGCGTCGGCGGCGTTGCAGTTCAGGGTGCTGGTCAGCACCAGGGGCATATAGCCCAATTCCTCGGCAACATCGGCGGCTGCGGCACAAAGCTGGCGCACGCTGCCGGTGATGTGGTTTTCCACATTGTTCAGTTCCTTGGGGGTCTCCTGCTTCAGCAGTTCCATGGCCCGGTCGGAAAGTTTCAAGCCATACTTTTCCACCACATACAGGGCCTGGGTGCAGGTGGAGCTATCGGGGCATGCCGGGCCGGAGGCGATCATATCCAGCGGGTCGCCCAGAATGTCGGAAAGCACCACCGAAAACACCTTTGCCGGGGCGCAGAGCTGAGCAAACCGCCCACCCTTTACAGCCGAAAGCCGCTTGCGGATGGTGTTCATCTCCACGATGTCGGCCCCGCAGCCCAAAAGCTGTTGGGTGATGTCGGCCAGCTCCTTGCCGGGAACCAGCGGGCTTTCGAACAGCGCCGAACCGCCGCCCGAAAGCAAAAACAGCACGCAGTCTCCCTCGCTCAGCCCCTCCACGGCGTCCATGGCGCAGCGGGTGGCGGCAAAGGAATTTTCATCCGGCACGGGATGCCCGGCCTCGTAAATTTCCAGCTTGGGCAGGTCGCCCTCGGCGTGGCCGTATTTGGTGATGACCACACCGCCGCTGATGCGTTCGCCCAGGGTGCGGCTTGCGGCGGCAGCCATCTGCCAGGCGGCCTTGCCTGCGGCCACCAGCACCAGTTTTCCGCTGCCCAGGTCGGCTCCGTTCAGGGCGGCCTCCACGGCGGCATCGGGCTTGGCCCGGGTGATGGCGGTCTCTATCATTTTAATGGCGTCTTCGATCATGCTCATGCCTGGTGTTCTCCTTTCCAGCGTAGGGCCTGTGCGGCGGTTTTGGCAAGGTAGTCCATCACCTCCACCGGGTAGTGCCCCACGGCGGTCTCGCCTGTTACCATCAGGGAAGAAGCCCCATCCAGTACGGCGTTGAAAATATCGCTTACCTCGGCGCGGGTGGGCACCGGGCTGTGTTCCATACTGGCCAGCATCTGGGTGACCACCATAAAGGGCTTGGCGGCGGCGCGGCACAGGGCGGCGGCCTCCTTCTGCACCCCGATCAGCTCCCACAGGGGATAGGCGTTGCCCAGGTCCCCACGGGCGATGACCATCTCGTCGGCTTCGGGCAGCAGGCTTTCCAGTTGGGCGATGCCCCGGCGGTTTTCCAGCTTGGCGTAAATTTTAATATCGGGAGCGTTCACGGCCTGCAGGGCCATGCGCAGGGCCCGCAGGTCCTGGGGTCCACGGACAAAGGGCTGCATCACACCGCCCACGCGGAACTCTTTGGCAAGGCTAATGTTGCCCAGGTCGGCGGCGGTCAGGGCGGGAGAATCCACCTCCACGCCGGGCAGCGCAACGCTCTTGCGGCTTTGCACCACTCCCTCGCGCTCCACACGGCAGATAGCTCCGCCCTCGGCGGCCATTTCCACCACCAGCAGAACCTTGCCGTCATCCAGCAGCACCTGCTGGCCCTTTTCCAGATGGGGCAGCAGACATTCGGGAACCTCCAGCCCTTCTTTGCCCAGCACCATGCGGCTGCCGGAGCGCAGCTCCAGCGGTTCTTTCAGCTCGCCCAGGCGCAGCTCGGGGCCCTGCAGGTCAACCAGCAGCAGGGGGCTTACCCCCTCCAAAGCGGCGGCGGCCTGCAGTTCTTCCAGCCAGGGGGCGCTCTGCTTCAGGGTGGTGTGGGAAAGATTGAGCCGCACCCCATCCATTCCGGCGGCCATCATGGGGCGCAGCACCTCGCGGCGGGCGCAGGCCGGGCCAAGGGTGCCAAACAGTGTGATCATACGCAAAAACTCCCTTTTTCATTCTGCCATAAGGATACCATATCCGCCCATTCGACACAAGATTTTGGGTGTGAAAAGCCTCCCTTGTGTAAAGGGAGGTGGCACGGCGCAAGCCGTGACGGAGGGATTGAAGAATTTTCAGCAATCGCCCGAATTCTTCTAAACGTTGTCAAATTCTGCCGTCAACCCCTCACCGCCCATTCGGGCAGAGCTATCTCGCCTGTCGGCTCGGTCGGCGGTGGACGAATGCCACAGGCATTCACCGCCCTTACACAGGGGAGGCTTTAATCCCTCTCCGGGTTCGCTTTGCTCACCCACCTCTCCCATAGGGAGAGGCAAGCTTGGCTCCCCCGCTGGGGGAGCTGTCGAGCGTATGCGAGACTGAGAGGGCAACAAAAGCAAAAAGTACCCCGCCTTTGCAGACGGGGGTAAATTTTCTCTCTTTATTTGTCCATCGCCGCGGCGGTGTCCAGCGCAACCTCCATCATCTGGGTGAAGCCGGTCTGGCGCTGGTCGCTGTCCAGGGCCTCCCCGGTGAATACATGGTCGCTGATGGTGCAGATGGTCAGGGCACGCTTTCCGCAGCGGGCGGCGTTCCAATACAGCGCGGCCGATTCCATCTCTACCGCTAGCACACCCAGATCGGCCCATTTGCGGTTCACATTGGGGTCGGCGTTATAAAATGTGTCGCTGCTGAACAGGTTGCCCACCCGGTGGCGCAGGCCCTTTTCGCGGCAGATGCCCTCGGCGGTAGCAAGCAGCTCGTAGTCGGCCAAAGGCGCAAGCTGGCCGTTCAGGCCAAACTGCCCGGCATAGTTGGAGTCGGTGGAGGCGCCCATGCCCAGTACGATGTCCATGAGCTTCAAATCTTGGGCCATGCCGCCCGCCGAGCCGATGCGGATGATGTTTTCCACCTCAAAGATGGTGTACAGCTCGTAGCTGTAGATGCCCATGGAGGGCATGCCCATGCCGCTGGCCATCACCGAAACACGGTGGCCCTTCCAGGAACCGGTATAGCCCTGGATGCCCCGCACGTCGTTTACCAGCACGGGATCTTCCAAAAAGGTTTCGGCAATAAACTTGGAGCGCAGGGGGTCGCCGGGCATCAGCACGGTTTTGGCAAAATCGCCGGGTACGGCTTTGATGTGGGGGGTGGGATAAGCGGGCATATTCAACCATCCTTTCTGTGGTGTTTTCTATGGTAAGTATAGCACAAAAACGTCCCCTTCTCACTCCCCTCTTCTCCTTTTCTGATAGAAATTCAGTTACAAATTTCGACGGTTGGCCAAAAAATGTGGAAAGAAATTTCAAACGCTGTTATAATTAGATTGTTTTCTAAATGTATTCACCATCGTCAATGTTTGTCATAAAAGGAGGAACCCCCATGTCTGAACCCAAACGCCGCTTTGGCGACCGGAAGGATGGCACCCTGCTGCGCGACATCGACTCGATGCATCTTGTCATGCCCCTGATGTACCCCAACCGCTGCGACAACGAGGCCTTTCTTTCGGAACGCATCGACCTGACCAATGTGAACGCCTGGCTGGAGCAAAAAAATTCCTCCAACCCCGAATATAAGTACAATCTCTTTCAAATCATGGTAACAGCCATGCTGAAGGTGCTTACCCTGCGGCCCAAGATGAACCGCTTTATCGCCAACTGCCGCATGTACCAACGCAACGAAGTTTCGGCCGCCTTCACCATCAAAAAGATCTTTTCCGACAGCGGCGACGAGGCCCTTGCCGTCATCCGCAGCAAGGAAACCGACACCATCGACACCATCCACCAGGAGATTTTCCGCCAGGTTTCATTGGGCCGCAGCGAAAAGGTGGACGCTGGCACCCAAAGCCTGAACATGATGCAGCTTGTGCCCGGCTTTTTGCTGCGCTTCGTGGGCGCCGTGGCCCGCTTTTTGGACCGCCGCGGCTGGATGCCCCGGTCGGTCATTGCCGGCGACCCCTACCAGTCCTCGGTGGTCATCACCAACCTGGGCTCCATCAAGCTCCACGCAGGCTACCACCACCTTACCAACTGGGGCACCTGCTCGGTATTCTGTGTCATTGGCGAGGCCAAAAAACGCCCCTTCCACGATGAAACCGGCCGGGTGCAGATGCGCGACAGCCTGGATATCGGCCTGACCATCGACGAACGTATTGCCGACGGCTACTATTACTCCAAAACCATCCGTCTGCTGAAAAAGCTGCTGGAAACCCCCGAACTGCTGGAGCTGCCATTAAACGAAAAGGTGGAATACTGAAATGAGCCAGATCACCGCAAAAACCCCCTGGAAGGACCACATGGGCGACCTGCCCATGCACCTGGATTACTTTGAAGGCAGCATGTTTGAAATGCTGGAAGCGGTCGCCCGGCGCTATCCCAACCACATCGCCTTTGACTTTATGGGCAAATCCACCACCTACAAAGCCCTGGTTCAGCAAGTGGAGATCTGCGCCAAAGCCCTGCGTACCATCGGCATCCGCGAAGGGGATAAGGTCACCATCGCCCTGCCCAACTGCCCCCAGGCCATCTATCTGTTCTATGCCGTCAACCTCATCGGCGGCATTGCCAACATGATCCACCCCCTTTCGGCCGAAAAGGAGATTGAATTCTATCTCAACGAATCGGGCAGCGTTACCGCCATCACCCTGGACCAGTTCTACCACAAGTTTGAACGGGTGCGCAAAAGCACCAAAGTGGTCAACATCATCATTGCCAGCATCAAGGATGCCCTTTCCACCCCCATCAAGGCGGGTTATATGCTTACCGAGGGGCGCAAGATCGAAAAGATCCCCTCCGATGCTCCGGTCATCCGCTGGCGCGAATTCATGCGCCTGAGCCGCTGCTGCTTCTACAACTACAAGGTAAAGCGTGCCGCGGAAGACCCCGCCGTCATCCTTTATTCTGGCGGCACCACCGGCACCAACAAGGGCATCATCCTCACCAACAAAAACTTCAATGCCCTCAGCCAGCAGGTCATCGCCTCCAACCCCATGTTCCGTCCCGGCGACAAAATGCTGGCCGCCATGCCGGTGTTCCACGGCTTTGGCCTGGGGGTCTGCATCCACACCATGCTCACCCAGGGCGGGCGCTGCATCCTGGTGCCCCGCTTTACCCCAAAAAGCTACGCCAAGGACCTGGTGAAGCACCGCTGCAACTTCATTGCCGGGGTTCCCACCCTCTACGAGGCCCTGCTCCGCCTGCCCAACATGGAGGGCGCCGACCTAAGCTGCCTCAAGGGGGTATTCTCGGGGGGTGACTCCCTTTCGGTGGAGCTGAAAAAGAAGCTGGACAGGTTCCTGTATGACCACAAGGCCACCATCCAGGTGAGGGAAGGCTACGGCACCACCGAAACGGTCACTGCCTGCTGCCTAACCCCCAGCCACATGCACAAAACCGGCAGCATCGGCCTGCCCTTCCCCGATACCTACATCAAAATCGTGGAACCCGGAACCGAAAACGAGCTCCCCTACGGCGAGGAAGGCGAGATCCTGCTTGCCGGCCCCACTGTGATGAAGGAATACATGCACCATCCCGAAGAAACCGCCCGCACCCTGGTAAACCACGCCGATGGCCTCACCTGGGTCTGCACCGGCGACCTGGGCACCATGGACAGCGAGGGCTTTGTCTACTTCAAGGGCCGTGCCAAGCGGATGATCGTTTCGTCGGGCTACAACATCTACCCCGCCCAGCTGGAAAACATCCTGGACGCCCACGAGGCGGTGCAGATGAGCTGCGTCATCGGTGTGCCCGACCCCTACAAAATGCAGAAGGTAAAGGCCTTTGTCAAGCTGGCCGCCGGGGTGGAACCCACCGAAGAGACCAGGCAGCTTCTGCTGGAGCACTGCCGCAAACACATTGCCCGGTACGCCATCCCCTACGACATCGAATTCCGCGAGGAACTGCCCAAGACCCTGGTGGGCAAGGTGGCCTACCGCCTGCTGGAAGAAGAGGAGCGGAACAAACTACTGCTTCCACGGTAAAAACAAAGGAAACGCCAGACTGTAAAGGCAGCCTGGCGTTTTTGCGTAACATAAGTTTTTTGCATTATCTGGCGTTTTGATACGAGATAAAAATATGGGTCGGGGCAAACAGCAGCGCAGCGGCAATTAACAAAATCGATCTGCTCATCATTCCGCTGAACAGAAACAATGCCGACGGAATGACCGAAAGCATCAACGCCCTGAAAACACCGTTTTTGTTCCAGCATACCGTCCAAATAACACAATAAAGGACAATTAAGAGTGTATCAACGATAAGATAAAGGGCGAATGCCTGATCGGACCACCACCCAAAGCAGGTTCCCGGAATTGAAAAAATCATAAAAACAATGCAGCCGAATCTTCCGATCTGTTCCATCCGTTCCATTGCTTTGTTCCTGTATTTATTTTCAAACCCGTCTTTGCATTTGATTGCAAATACGACATTGGGAATCATAATCACAACGATGAAAATCAATCCAAAGATATTCAGCCATTCCATAGCATTTTCTCCGTCCGGTTTCAATCTGTTTGTTTATTATTACACACAACGGCTGTCGCCGCAAGAAAAGCCACGGCAACACTTAAAAATTGCCGTGGCTTTGTGGTTTTACTTGCCGGTTTGCTGGGCAACCAGACCGACCGCGCCGTACTTTTTGCGCAGGGCGGGTTTTTCAATTTTTCCGGTGGGGTTGCGGGGCACCTTGTCAAAGATGATCTCGCGGGGACGCTTGTAGCGGGGCAGGGCCTGGCAGAATTCTTCCATCTGCTCCTTGCTGAACTCCACGCCCTCCTTCAGCTCGATGATGGCCGAGGCGATCTCGCCCAAACGGGGGTGGGCACGGCCGATGACGGCAACATCCTTGACCGCGTCGCAGCTGCGGATAAAGTCCTCGATCTGCACAGGGTACAGGTTTTCGCCGCCGGTGATGATAACGTCCTTTTTGCGGTCCACCAGATAGATGAAGCCGTCCTTGTCGGCACGGGCCATATCTCCGGTGTACAGCCAGCCGTCCTTCAGCGAATCGGCGGTGGCCTTTTCGTCGTGGTAATAGCAGGTCATCACGCCGGGGCCTTTTACGATCAGTTCGCCCACCTCTTCGGGGCCAACTTCCCTGCCCTCGGGGTCAACGATCTTCACTTCCCAGCCATAGCCGGCCTTGCCGATGGCCCCCACGTGGTCGATGTTTTCCACGCCCAGGTGCACACAGCCGGGGCCGATGGATTCGCTTAGGCCGTAGTTGGTGTCGTACTGGTGTTTGGGAAAGACCCTGCGCCAGCGGTTGATCAGGCTGGGGGGAACGGGCTGTGCACCGATATGCATCAGCCGCCACTGGTCCAGGCGGCAATCCTGCAGGGTCACGTCGCCCCGTTCAATGGCGTCCAGAATATCCTGGGCCCAGGGCACCAGCAGCCGCACGATGGTGCAGTGCTCCAGCGAGGCAGTCTCCAGGATCCATTTGGGGCTTACGCCGCGCAGCAACACGGCCCGGCTGCCGGCCACCAGGCTGCCGAACCAGTGCATCTTGGCCCCGGTGTGGTAAAGGGGCGGAATGCACAGGAAGCAGTCGTGACGGGTCTGGCCGTGATGGTTCTGCTCGCACAGGGCGGCGTGGGTCAGGCTGCGGTGCTTGTGCAGAATGGCCTTGGGGAAACCGGTGGTGCCGGAAGAAAAGTAGATGGCGGCATCGTCCTCCTCCTCCAGCTTGACACCGCAGGCCCGGCTGGAGCAATAGGAGATGTACTGGAAGTAGCTTTGGGCATATTCGGGGCAGCTGCCGCCCACATAGAACTGCATCTTCACCTTGGGGATCTGACCCTGAATGGAACGGACACGCTCCTCAAACTCGGGGCCAAACACCAGCAGCGAAGAATCGGAAAGATCCAGGCAGTATTTGATCTCATCGGCAGAATAGCGGTAGTTGAGGGGCACCGCCAGGGCGCCCATCTTCAGGATGCCGAAGTAGATGGGCAGCCATTCCAGGCAGTTCATCAGCAAAATGGCCACCTTGTCGCCCCGGCGCACGCCATTGGCCAGCAGCAGGTTGGCAAAACGGTTGGCACGGCGGTCAAAGTCGTACCAGCTTATCTCGCGGCGGTAGGCCTCTTCGGGGGCGGATTCCACCAGGCTGTATTCGGTCCAGCTATCCTCGTGGTCGCTGTGCTGGGGGTTAATTTCGATCAGGGCGATCTCGTCGCCGTAGTCTTTGGCGTTGCGCTCCAAAAATTCGGTGATGGGCATGTCGGCCTTCTCCTTCGTCTTTTTATCGGATCAGCAGAGAAACCTCCCTGCGCTTTTCCGCTTTCAATTGCTAAATCGTTTCTTTATGATACTCCTTCCTGCAAAAAATGTCAAATTATTTGGCTTGTTTCCCGCCTTTCCTTTGCGGTATAATTATTTTTGATACTGATAATTTGAAAAAAGGGGGGTGTTTCCATGTCCTGGTGGGTCTATCTGCTGCGCTGCGCCGACGGCAGCCTGTATACCGGCATCACCACCGATGTGGAGCGCCGCACCGCCCAGCACAACACCGGCACCGGCGCCAAATACACCCGCAGCCGCGGCCCGGTGGTCCCCGTTTTTCGGGAAGAATGGCCCACCAAAGGCGAGGCCCTGCGGCGCGAGGCCGCCATCAAGCGCCTGCCCCGGCAGGAAAAGCTGAAACTGATTCAAACCTCCCCCCAAAAAGTCCTTCCGTCTTCAAAAACTGATTTAAATTAGAACGCCCCCACACATTTGTGTATGGGGGCATTTTGCTGCGTTTTATAAAAACTTATTTGAATTTAGCGGCAATCTTGGCGTTGATGCCGGCAAGCTCATCCTGCATTTTACAGTAGATCTCATTGTACAGCACATCGTACTGTTCCATAGCTTCCTTGTTGGGGGTGTAGATAACGCTGGGCTTGTGTACTGCGGCAACGGCTTCTTCAAAATCTTTGTATACACCTGAACCGATGCCGGCCAACATGGCGGCACCCAGGGGGGTTGCTTCGTATACGTCTGGAACTTCCAGTTCCAGACCGGAAACATCGGCCTTGTTCTGCATCCAGAAGGAGTTGCGGGTGGCACCGCCGGTGGCAATGATGCGCTTGGGATCACCCAGCTTATATTTACGGAAGGAATCCACCATCATACGGAACTGATAGTTTAAGCCTTCAAACACAGCACGCATCATATCGGCACGGGTGACGGCATTCTGCAGCCCCAGGAAAGCACCCATGGAGTTGTCGTCAACACGGGGGGCGCCTGCACCGGAGAAATGAGGCAGGAAGAAGCAGCCCCGGGCACCGATAGGAGATTCTTCAACAGTCTTCATAATATGCTGCCAAATGCTGTTGCCGTCCTTTTCGGCGGCAAGACGTTCATCGGCCGAAAGCTGATTTTTCAGCCATTCGGTCATGTCACCGCTGACGGTGCTGCCAACATAGAGGCAGCGTCCCTCGGCCACGTGGCCTTCGATGTAATAGCCACTTTCAAAGCACGCCTGGCTTACTTCCGCATTTTGGGAAGCCTGCACCAACATCTCCCAAGTTCCGGTAAGATCAAGCAGCACATCATCGTTGACCGCACCAACGGCAAGGGCACCACACACATAATCGTGACCGCCCAGAATGATCTTGGTTTCGGGAGAAAGACCGGTAGCCTTGGCCACTTCGGGCAAAATTTTGCCCAGGAACCGGCCGGACTGATAGGCCTGCGGGAAAATAGAAATAGGAACGCCAGCAGCTTCAATCAGTTCTTTCACCCAGGAGTGATCCTTCTGGCTGAACACCGAAGTACAGGCCGCCATGGAGTAGTCGGTAGCCTTTTCACCGCACAGCTTGAAGTTGATAAAGTCTTCGATCAGCAGCCACTTGTCGGTTTTTTCCAGAATTTCAGGATAATTTTCCTTCATCCAGATCATACGGTAAATACTGTCGATGGCCATGATCTGTTTACCGGTCAGGTCAAAGATTTTTTTGGCACCGACCTTTTCCGAAAACTCACGGCTCTGGGGGATGGTACGTGGGCAGTGCCACGAGATCATCGGATAAAGCGGATTACCATCCTTATCCAAAGGCAGACCGTCCATGCCAAAACCGGTTACTGCAACAGCGCCAACCTCATCGGGATTTTCCACATTACGCAAAGCTTCTTTTACCGCCTGCACCACACAATCCCAAATCTTATCGGGCTCCCAAACAGCCCACAAAGGCTGTTCCAGATCCAAGTGGGAAAGGGGAGTAGGGCGGGACCCTGCCGAAACATGGTTGCCGTTGTAGTCATAGATGACTGCCTTAATGCTTGTTGAACCTAGATCGATTCCCATCAGATATCCCATAGTCTACTCTCCTGTTCTTAATATTTTAATAATCACGCAGTTCCTTCCAGGTATCCAGCATTGCCTTGTAATTCTGAGGATTTACCGAAGAATGGATGGAGTTGGAAGAAGAGAAAATATATCCTCCTCCTGGTTTGCCAATGGCCATCCGGCTGCGGGATTCTTCAATAACATCTTCGATACTGCCACTTACCAGGGTGGTAGCGCAGTTTACATTGCCCTTAAAAGCCAAGGTCTTGCCATACTTTTCTTTTAAGAACCCAAAATCCATACCTGCAATGGGATCAATGGGGTCAAAGCAGTCGATACCCGCATCGATATAGTAATCCAGCAGAGACATTACATTGCCATCGGTGTGCTTGATCACATACAGTCCCAGATCCTTGTAAGCGCCGATAACTCTCTTCAGGTGAGGCACAAAAATCTCCTCAAACATACTGGGAGCGATCATGGGGCCATTGTTGTAGGCCACATCGTCGCCGGTATACACAAACTTGCAGCCCAGCTTGGCCGCTTCCGTTGCCAGGGCAATATTTACATCGACCGTCATACCAACCAGTTCGGAAATAAATTCGGGTTCATCAAAAATGTTGATGATAAATTCCTCAAAGGGCATCATACGGGAGGGGATGGACCAAATGTCATTCAGATGCAGCATAACGGCCTTGCTTCCATCGGAATATTTCTCCAGTTTCTTTTTCAAGGTATCAAAACGACCGGGCTCAGTGGCAGAAGGAGGCGTATAGTTTTCCAGTTCCTTCGCATTGTGGATGGGACCATCCACGGGATAGGAGTGGGCCTCGGAAGAATAGCCCTTGATCATTCCCCATTCATCTCGAACATAACCGCTGGGCAGCATTTCGGAAAAATAGTTGGGATCAACGCAAACAACGTCAAGGCCAAACTCGTTGATAAAGTCTTCCTCGGTTGCTTCTCCCGCGGCGCTGGGCAGCAGTGCGTTTACTACTTTTTTATCTACGATCCACTCAAAACAGGGCACACGGTCCGGAATTTGGTGGCTTAAAACAGCTTCTATTCTTTCTACAGAATTCATACTTCAAAACTCCTCCTTTTCATCTTTTTGCGCAAAGATTTAAGTTTATTCTATCAATTATAAAAGTGAAATGATTGGATATTCTTTCTTTTTTTTGCACAGAATTCATCTTTTTCGGATAAATATAATCCTGAAAAAATCGTTCTTGACGGCAGAGTGTCTCTTTTATCCCTTATCTGCTTCATCGGTCCAAAACGAATCATGTTTTTGTGATAAATCCTATTTTTTGCAACCAAAACTAAATAAAATTGTGCTTTTAATATGAAAATAATCCGTGAAACTATTTTTTGAATTGGCTAAAATTTATTTATCGCAAGGTTGCTGATGCAAAGCGACCGCGATGCCAAACATATCTATTCAACATTTAGGAGGCTTGAAAATGAAAAGATTGACCGCTCTTATCTTGGCATTGTTGCTCACCCTGTCTTTGGTAGCATGCGGCGGCACTGCTGCTGAAGCTCCCGCTCCCGAGGTCGAGGCTCCTGCTGCCGACGCCCCTGCCGCTGACGCTCCTGCTGCCAAGGGCATCTATGGCTCCGAAGACGAGCTCTACGCATTCAACGTATTTGTAAGCGGTGTTGAATACTGGTGGCCTGTATACGCAGCATTCAAGGACACCGGCCGTATGCTGGGTGTTAATACCATCTACGGCGGCACCCCCGAATACGATGCTACTCTGCAGGTAGAATCTTTCGATGCCCAGCTGGCTCAGAACCCCACCGGTATCTATGTATCTCCCATCAACGCTGAACCCTTTGTAGATCCCATTCAGCGTGCTGCAGATGCAGGTATTCCTGTTGTTACTTTCGCTTCCGACTCTCCCGACTCTGCTCGCGTAGGTTATGTAACTTCTGATAATGTAAACGAAGGCACTCAGGCCGCTATCGCTATTGCTACCGCTATTGGCGAAAAGGGTGCTGTTGCTACCTGTGTAAACCCCGGCCAGACCAACCACGACATTCGTACCAACACTTTTAAGGCATACATCGAAGAAAACTACCCTGACATCAAGTTTGTTGGTGAGGTTGTAGCTAACCAGGATATGGATGCAGCCAATGTAGGTATCACTGCTCTGGCTCAGAAGAATCCTGATCTGAATGGTATTTTCTGCCCCGAAGCAACTTCTGCTCAGGGTGCTGCCGCTGCTGTTAAGGCTCTCGGCATGGAAGTTAAGGTTATGTGCTGTGACGTTAACACCGCTGTTCTGGATATGATCAAAGCTGGCGATTTCTATGGCTCTATCAACCCCAACCAGGGTGCTCAGGGTTACTGGGGCATGATGGTTCTGTTCTCTGCCTGCTATCCCGAACTGTTTGACTTCATGTCTTTCCGTGAAGGCGCTGGCTTAAACCCCATTTTTGTTCCTAAGCTGGACAACGGTCTGGACATCGTAACCGCTGAAAATGCCGATTCCTACTACATGGATAAGTTCATTGAAGCTAAGGGTTATGCAGATCTGGAGGATATGCTGGCTCCCGGCGGCCCCCAGTATGATTGATCTTTGAATTACAATTGAATTTTTTGATTGCTCCTAAGATTTAATCGAAACTTACGAGTGCGGTATGTTTTGATTAGATGAACACAAAAAATGGATGTGGCCTTGCCACATCCATTTTTCTTTTGTATATAACCGCTCTTTTTTTGCTAAAACATGTATCCGAAAATAATGCTAAAATTTTTAAGATTTTTAAAAATCTTTATAGAAAACAGGAATGCCAAAACCCTAAAATATAATATAGAAGGATCCTATGTAAACACCCCCAAAACTTAAGACGAAAAGAGAGGAACACCATGTCATACTTAATGGGTATCAACTTGGGTTCAAATAACATAATGGCCGTCGTATATAATGAAAACGGCAAAATGGTCGCTTCCAGTTCTCAGCCTACGCCTTTGACCTACAATGACAAAACCCAACCCACCTGGAGCGTTTGGGATCCCAAGCGAATTTGGGATAATGTGGTCTATACCATTATGGATGCTACCACCCAGGTTTCAGATGTGGAAGAGATCAAAGCAGTAGCTGTCACCGGTTTTGGCATGGACGGACTTCCCCTTGGCCGCGACGGAACACCCCTTTACCCCATGATCTCGTGGCACTGTCCCCGCACCATTCCCCAGTTTGAGCGCTTTACCCGCGAGATCGGGTCTGAAAATGTTTTCAAACGCACCGGGAAACAGACCATGCACATCGATACCATCTACCGCATGATCTGGATGAAAGAAAACCATCCCGATATTTTGGCCCAAACCGACAAATGGCTGCTGATCGAGGATTACATCAATTTTATGCTTTGCGGCGAAAAGGCTACCGACTATTCCATGGCGACCTGTACCTCGGCCTTTGACCTGCGCACCCATGACTGGTGCGGAGATATTCTGAAGGAAGCCGCCATCTCCAAGTCCATCTTTCCCAAGGCATTCCAGTCGGGACAGGTGCTGGGCACCATTCTTCCCATTGTGGCAAAGGAAACCGGACTTTCACCCAAAACTCAGGTGGTGCTGGGCGGCCACGACTATATTTGCGCCGCCTTTGCTTCGGGGGCCATTGACCAGTCGGTGCTTCTGGATATCACAGGCGCATGGGAAATGCTGGTGCTGGCCACCGACAAGATCCGCATCACCGAAGATCTTTTCGAAAGCGGATTTTACCTGGAAGGGCATGTGGTGAAGGACAAATGCTGCTATGTTGGCAGTACTGTCAGCGGTGACATGACCGAATGGATGCGCAAAAACCTTTGTGCCGAAGAAAAGATGATTGCCGGGGCCGAAGACACCTCGGTTTGGGACATCATTGCCCGGGTATGCGAAAAATCCACAGTGGGCAGCAACGGCTGCATGTTTCTCCCCCACTTCACAGGCGCAGGCGCCCCCTGTCACGATCCCACCTCGATGGGTGCCTTTGTGGGGCTGCACAACGCGGTTGCCAAGCGTGATATGATCCGCAGTGTTATCGAAGGGCTTGACTACCAGTTCCGAATGATGGTAGACTCCTTCACCCACTATAATCTTGGTGTCCCCACGCGCATTGTCGCCACCGGCGGCGCTGCCCGCAACAAGTTTTGGATGCAGAACAAGGCTGACGTAACCGGCTGTCGGCTGGAGGTTCCCTCCCTGTATGAGGTTACCCCCTTGGGCGCTGCCATGATTGCCGGTCTGGGAACCGGTGTTTACGCCAGCGAGCAGGAGGCCATCGACGCTGTACGTACCGACGTAAAAATCTATGAACCTAACCAGGAAAACCACAAGCGGTATGACGACCTTTTCCAGAATATTTATTCAAAACTTCAGGGGACCCTAAAGGATGTGAACAAAGAACTCTCCAGACGGTTCCGCTGAATAAGACGACCCGGCTGAAAAAAGCCCCGGAGGAAGAGGAAATATTATGAAAGAAGATTTGATCCGCCGCTGTTTGCGGTGCAGCAAAGATATCAAAAACATCAGCAAGGTGGATTGCTGCGTTGTTGATGCCGAAACAAAGCATATCCTGCGTGACCCCGAGGACCGTTATGAAAGCATCTGCGACACCTGCGGGTTTATCAAATGCCGTGCCCGCTCCACCCATGCCTATGGCTGCAACGAATCCTACCGCTGGGGCGGCTACTATTTCTACTATTGTCCCCTGGGGCTTTCTTTCATCGCTGGCTACATTTCAGATGAATATGGCGAGCTGGTGGGCGGCCTGGTGGCAGGCCCTACCCTGCTGGAAGAAGAAAAGGAAGAGACCCTTGACCGCCTGCAGGACTATTCGGTGCGTTTTGATGCCGAATCCCTTGTGGTCCAAAGCACCCAGGAAATGAACTCTCTGGGGCACATCGTTTCCCTTGTGTGCCGTTCCCTTTCCGAAAACGAGGCTTTCACCTCACTGCGCTACAACAGCCGCAAAAACCGGCTGAAGGCCATGAACTATTCTGACCTGCCCGAAACGGTATATCCCCTGAAGGACGAACAGATGCTGCACCAGATGATCTGCCAGAAGGACAGCAACGGCGCAAAAGAACTGCTGGACAAACTATTTGACCACGTCTATTCTACCAGCGGCGGAGACCTGGAGATCGTCAAGCGTCGTTCCATCGAGCTGATGGTGGTCATCTCCCGTGCCTCGATGGATGCCGGAGCCGACTCGCAGGAAGTTTTTGGGGAAGGGGACTATGTATCTGAGATCATGCGTTTCCGCACCGTTGACCAGCTTTATTCCTGGCTGACAGCCGTGCTGCGTCGTTTCATCGACTACACCTTCGAATTCCAGCAGGCTAAACACGCCAATGTGATCTTCAATGTTAAAAAATACATTCAAAAGAACTACTCCGAAAAAATCAGTCTGGAAAGCGTTGCCGCCCAGGTCTTTCTCAGTCCCGGCTATCTCAGCAGCCTTTTCAAGGAAGCAACAGGAGAATCTCTTATCAGCTATATCAACCGCGTTCGCGTGGAGGAAAGCAAGGTCCTGCTGCTGGAGACCAAAGACAATCTGGTGGACATCTCCAATGCCTGCGGTTTTGAGGATCAAAGCTACTTTGCCCGTGTGTTCAAAAAGTTCACCGGTGTTTCACCCAGCAAATATCGTTTTTACAAAGGCCGTATTTAAACACAAAAACGGGAGCTTGCCACAACGGTAAGCTCCCGCTCTTTTTCATCTTGTGATATCGGCAAATTTGGCATCGATCAGCCGTGCCAGATCGTCGGCGTTCAGTTCCACCTGGCGGCCAATGCGCCCGGCGCTTACAGTGATGGTGGGCAGTTCCCGGGCCGCCGTGTGGATGACGGTAACATACTGCTTCTTCATGCCCACCGGGCTGCAGCCGCCCCGCACATAGCCGGTCAGCTTGTTGATGTCGGCCACGGGGATCATGGCAACCGCCTTCTCCCCCACCGCTTTGGCGGCTTTTTTCAGATCCAGCTCGGCCGCTGCCGGCACAACGAATACATAGGGGTCCCTGGCGCTGCCCTTGGTCACAAGGGTCTTGTAAATCTCGTCGGGCGATTTGCCCAGCTTGCCTGCCACGGTAACGCCGTCCACGGCCTTGCCGTCGCTTTCATAGCTGTGGGTCGTAAAAGCGATGCCCGCCGATTCAATGATGCGCATGGCATTTGTTTTGTTTTCCTTGTCCTTGGCCATAGGGGTCCCTCCGCAGCAGAAAATACTATCCTCATTTTATCCCCGCAGCCCCGCCCTGTCAACTGCAGAAGCGGTGGCTGCCGATGGTGGTGATGACCGGACGGGAATGCATCCAGGCATTGCTGGTTTTGGCGGGATTGTAGTAATACAGCGCCCCGCCGCTGGGGTCCCATCCTGCCATGGCATCCCGGGCAGCCTTCAGGCTGGTGGAAGAAACCGGTTGGTCAAACTGTCCGTCGGTAACGGCGGTGAAGGCCCCCTTTTGATAGATCACCCCGGAAATGCTGTCGGGGAAGGAGGTGCTTTTCACCCGGTTGAGCACCACCGCCCCCACCGCCACCTGTCCGGTGTAGCTTTCGCCCCGGGCTTCGGCCGAGATGATGCGCCCCAATAGCTGATAATCCGACTGGGAATAGCCGTTCACACCGCCCGAGGAGGCCCCCGTGGGCAGGCCGATGGCGCTGAGGGTGGCAGGGCCGGCAATGCCGTCCACCCGCAGGTTGTGCTTTTTCTGGAACTTTTTGACCGCAGCCACCGTCTTGCTGCCATAGATGCCGTCCACCGAACCGGAGTAGTAACCCCAGGCCTTCAGGCGGCTTTGAATATTGCGCACCTCCTGGCCTCGGCTGCCCTGCTGAGAAAGGGCCTGCACCGTTTCGGGCTGTTCCATAGTCTTCATGTCCACCTGTCCCAAATACACCGCCAAGGCGATGACCAAAATATTCAGCGCTCCGATCACCAGCATTTTCATCACGGTTTTTACCGTCATACCAAAATCACTCCCAACCCTTTGCTTTGGTTCCATTTTCCCCAAAAAACAGTCCCTTATCCCCGTAACCACCCATGACAAAAAGGCATAGGATGATAATAAAAACCAAAAGGAGGACTCTATGCCGGAACTTTTTTGGATCATTGTGGGATACACCGTTATTTTGACCCTTTGCTTTTTGCTGGGAGAATATCTGCAGGACCGCCGCGCCGCCAAAAAACGCAGGACCGTTTGCGAAGAAAAGTCGGCCTGTCCACCTGAGGAAGCCGAGCACGCCTGCGGCTGTGCGGAAGACTCCCCCGCCCCCGAAGAGGCCTCCTCCGGCCCCTGAAAAACGGATGGCCGTTCTTGCCTTTGCCCAAACTGTGGAGTATACTGGAGGGCAGAAAGAAGGAAAGGGGAAATTCCATGAAGCTTGCTTGTGCCATCTTTGATTTGGACGGAACCCTGGTGGATTCCCAAAAGATGTGGACCATGGCCAAAACAAAGGTTTTGGAGGACCGGGGAATGGTCCTTTCGGAGCAGCAGCGGCTTGCCATCATGTCCATGGAATTTCCCGAGATCACCCATCATCTCAGCCGGGATTGGCCCACCGGGCTCACCCCCCAACAGGTGGAGGAGGAAATATTGGCCACGATGGCCTATCACTATGCCCAAACCATCCCGCCCAAAAAAGGGGCCCCCGAACTGCTGCAGCAGCTGCACGATATGGGCATTCCCTGCTGCCTGGCCACCGCCTCGTGGGAAAGGATGTTCCTGCCCCTGCTGCAGCGCCTTGGACTGGACAGGCTGCTGGACCACATCGTCACCGCCCACATGGTGGGGCGCAACAAGCACTTCCCCGATGTATATCTGGAAGCCGCCCGCCGCTGCGGGGCCAGCCCCGAACATACCGTAGTGTTTGAAGACAGCGGCTACAGCGTAAAGGCCGCCAAACAGGCGGGTTTCCGGGTGGTGGGCATCACCGAACCCACCTCGGACGGAGACGACCGGCAGATGCGCGCCATGTGCGACTGGGTGATCGACGACTTTACCCAACTGCCTGCCGATTTTTGGCAAAACTGAAACGAAAAGGATTTTTTACCATGAAGTTTGATTGTGCGATTTTTGATTTGGATGGAACCTTGATCGATTCCCAAAAAATGTGGACCCGAGTAAAGACCGAGGTACTGACCTCCCGGGGCATCCCCTGCACCGCCGAGGACGAACGTTACCTGAAAAGCATGGAGCTGCCCGACAGCAGCAAGGCCCTCAGCCGGGAATGGCCCACCGGCCTTACCCCCCAGCAGGCCATGGACGAGGTGCTTCGTTCGGTGGCCTACCACTACGGCAACACCGTTGACCTGAAAAAGGGCGCCATGGAGTTTTTGCAGGAGCTGCACCGCCGCGGCATCACCTGCTGCCTGGGCACCGCCTCCAACCTGGAATGGATCCAGCCTGTGCTGGCCCGTTTGGGGCTGGATAAAGAGCTGGATCTCATCGTCACCTGCGAGATGGTGGGCGGAAAAAGCAAGCACTTCCCCGACTGCTTTTTGGAGGCCGCCCGCCGCGCCGGGGTGGAGCCGGGACGCGCCGTGGTGTTTGATGACGCGGGCTATGCCCTGCGCGCCGCCAAAGGGGCCGGATTTTTGACCACCGGCATCAACGAGCCCGCCTCGGACGGCACCGCCCAAGAGGTGGCCCCCTTCTGCAACTGGTTCATCGATGACTTCACCTGCCTGCCCGCCGATTTTTGGCAGGACTGAAAGGAGGACTTGCCGGTGCGTTTTGACTGTGCCGTTTTTGACATGGATGGGACCCTGATCGATTCCGCCTGGATCTGGACCGAGGCCAAGCTTAAGATCCTGACCGACCGCGGTTTTGCTTATACCGAAGAGGACAAGCAGGCTGTTTCCTTCAACGAACTGGAGGGAAGCGCCGCCTATCTGCTCAGCCACTATGATCTGGGCATTACCGCCGAGCAGATCGCCAGGGAAGTGTTTGAATATGCCGACGAGTGCTACCGCACCCGCGTCACCCTGCTGCCCGGTGCCCGGGAGCTGCTGGAAAAGCTGAACGCCATGGGCATCCCCTGCTGCCTGGCCACCGGCACCCCCATCGTGCGGGCCAAGGCCGTACTGGAACGCCTTGGTGTGGCACATCTGATCCAGCACTTCCTTTCCTCCACCGACGAAGGCACCGACAAGCACTTCCCCGACCTCTACCTGATGGCCATTGAAAAGGCCGGGGCCGACCCCGCCCGCGCGGTGGTGTTCGAAGATACCGGCTATAGCATGAAAGCCGCCAAGGACGCCAACCTTTTCCTGGTGGGCATCCGGCAGCCAGCCACCAACTTTGGTCCCGAATACACCAGCCTGTGCGACCTGTTTTTAAAGGACCTTTCCGAGCTGCCCGAAGATTTCTGGATCTGACCGCTAAACTGTCCTAAACCCTTCCCGGAAACGGGGGGATATTGTGCGAAGCTACAAAAATTTCAGGAGACCGTTTTAGGGCTTGACTGTCGCCCTTTGGTAGGATAATATTATGGTCGAAGATTGCCGCTTTGGCAGGATAACAACAAAGTTGAAGGAGGTTTTTCCATGCTGCATCAAGTCAACAAGCGAAAGGAAATCTCCTTTTTTCTTTGCTTTTATCTTTTATAGTGTTTGGCATCGGTGTTTCTTCCTTTGGATGGAACGGCCGGTGCTTTTTTTCAGAGGTAAATTAATTTCCCGACAGGAGGTATTTTTGTTATGCGTCATCTCATCGACATTCTTGACTTGAGCCCTGCCGAGATCGACCAGTTGATCGCCACCGCCAACGACATCATCGACCATCCCGCCGATTATGCCGAAAAGTGCCATGGCAAAAAGCTGGCCACTCTCTTCTTTGAACCTTCCACCCGCACCCGCCTCAGCTTCGAAACTGCCATGTATGAACTGGGCGGCCATGTCATCGGTTTTTCCGATGCCGCCAACAGCTCCACCTCCAAGGGTGAAACCGTGGGCGACACCATCCAGGTCGTAAGCTGCTATGCCGACATCATTGCCATGCGTCACCCCAAGGAAGGCGCCCCCATGGTTGCCAGCCAGGTTTCGGGCGTGCCCATCATCAACGCAGGCGACGGCGGCCACAACCATCCCACCCAGACCCTGACCGACCTGCTGACCATCACCCGCGAAAAGGGCCACATCGACGGTCTGACCATCGGCTTCTGCGGCGACCTTAAGTTTGGCCGCACCGTTCATTCCCTCATCACCGCCCTTTCCCGCTACAAGGACATCAAGATCGTGCTCATCTCTCCCGAAGAGCTGCGTCTGCCCGAATATGTAAAGCACGAGGTGCTGGAACACAACAACATGACCTATGTGGAAACCCAGGACCTGGACAGTGCCATGCAGAACCTGGATGTCCTCTACATGACCCGTGTGCAGAAGGAACGCTTCTTCAACGAAGCCGACTACCTGCGTTTGAAGGACAGCTACATCCTGACCGTGGACCGCATGGAAAAAGCCCCCGCCACCATGAGCGTGCTCCATCCCCTGCCCCGTGTAAACGAAATTGAAAAGGCACTGGACAGCGACCCCCGCGCCTGCTATTTCCGCCAGGCTCTGTGCGGCAAATACATCCGCATGGCCCTTATCATGAAACTGCTGGAGGTAAAGTGAAATGGTTATTGATTCTATCCGCGACGGCATCGTAATCGACCACATCAAAACCGGCCTTGGCCTTGAAATTTACCGCCTGCTGAAGCTGGGCAAGCTGGATTGCCAGGTGGCCATCATCCAGCACGCCACCAGCCAGAAGGGCAGCAAAAAGGATGTTATCAAGATCGACAGCCCCATCGAGATCGACCTGGACGTGCTGGGCTATCTGGATCCCGGATGCACCGTTAACGTCATCCGCGACAGCAAGGTTGCCGAAAAGTACCACCCCGCCATTCCCGAAACCCTCACCGGGGTCATCAGCTGCAAAAACCCCCGCTGCATCACCTCGGCCGAAAGCGACCTGCCCCATGTGTTCCGCCTGACCGACAAGGATGCTCAGGTCTACCGCTGCATCTACTGCGAAACCATGGCCAAAAAGATCAAGATCTAAGTTACACACAACAGAATATTTTTTGGCAAGCTTCTGCTCCCACGGGGCGGAAGCTTTGCTGTTCTCTTTGCAAAGGATGAAAGCTGTGCAAAACAAAAACAGAAACATGCTGGAAGGGCCCCTGGTCTCCGGCATCATACGGTATACCCTCCCGATCATCTTCACCGGTCTGCTGCAATTGCTGTTCAACGCTGCCGACCTGGTGGTGGTGGGGCAGTTTTGCGGCAGCATCTATGTGGGTGCTGTGGGCGCCACCGGGCCGCTTACCCATCTCATCGTCAACCTGTTCATCGGTCTTTCGGTGGGGGCAGGCGCAACCGTTGCCCACGCCCTGGGTGCCGGGGATGACCAAATGGTCCACCGCACGGTGCACACCGCCATTCCCCTTTCGGTCATCGGCGGCGTGGTCCTCACCTTTGTTGGGGTGCAATATTCCGAAACTTTTCTGCGCATGATGGACACCCCCGACAACGTGCTGCCTCTGGCCACCTCCTATATGGAGATCTACTTCGCCGGGATCACTTTTACGGTGGTCTATAACTTTGCCGCCGCCATTTTGCGCGCCGCCGGCGACACCAAAAGCCCCCTCCTCTTTCTCACCATCTCCGGGGTCATCAATGTGGCGCTCAACATCTTTTTTGTCACCGCGCTGGATATGAACGTTGCCGGTGTTGCTCTGGCCACCATCATCTCTCAGGCCATTTCGGCCCTGCTGGTGCTGTGGGCATTGATGCGCCGCACCGACGCCTGCCGCCTGGTGCTGTCCCGCCTGCACTTTTACAAAGCGCACCTGCTGCGCATCACCCGCATCGGTCTGCCCGCCGGCATCCAAAGCTCTCTGTTCGGCATCTCCAACGTCATCATCCAGTCCTCGATAAACACCTTCGGTGATGCCGTCATCTCGGGCAATTCGGCGGCCGGCAACATCGACGGCTTCCTTTATGTTTTTCTCAACGCCTTCCACCAGACCGCCCTCAATTTCATCGGGCAAAACACCGGCGCCCGGCAGTATAAGCGGATCAACCGCATTATGTGGCTCTGCCTCGCTTTCTCCACCCTATCGGGCCTTGTGCTGGGTGTTTTCACCTACCTGTTTGGCCCCCAGCTTTTGGGCATCTACATCACCGACTCGCCCGAGGCCATCACTTACGGCATGGTGCGCCTGCTTTATATCGCGCTGCCCTATTTTGCCTTTGGGCTGACCGACGTTGCCACTGGGGCGCTGCGCGGCCTGGGCGAAGCCATGGCCCCCATGGTCATCTCGGTACTGGGCATCTGCGGCATCCGCATTTTCTGGATCTACACCATCTTCCAGATCCCCCGGTTCCACACTCTGGAGTGCCTCTATCTTTCCTATCTGGTCTCCTGGGTCATCACCTTCGTCATCCAGATGATCGCCTACCACAGGGCTTACCGCCGCCTGTGCAGTCAATCACCATTGCTTTGATCCTGCGCAAAAAATTGCACCTCACTTGGCTGTGAGGTGCCTTTTTTATGCCTGCGTATTTGTGGTCACAATATGCAGTCCCCGCGCCCGGTCAAATTCATAGCTGCTCAGGGGGCGGTCCAGGCTGTCGATGCTGTGGGCGGCAATGCGGATGCCATCCCATCCCCACCGGCGGTCGTTGTGCAGCACCACCATGCTGTGGTACCACCTACCGTCGGCCCGCCCAAGCTGGATGACATCCCCCGGCTGGGTCTGCTCGGGAAAAACCTCCTCGGCCAAAGGGCCGGGACCGTTGTGTCCAACAAGGAATTCATACAGATAGGTCACTCCGGTCCAGGCGGCGGCCCTGTCCTCCGGGCTGCGGTAATACCAGCCAAAGTCGGGGGTGTAGTTCATCACACAGCCCCCGGCGTACAGGCACTGGGAACAAAAATTGGTGCAGTCGCCGCCAATGCCGTTGAGGCTCATATAGGCCGGGTTGCGGCCAAGGGCCCACCGGCGGGCATACTCCACCGCCGCCCTGCGGTCATATTCAGGCATCGCGCTCTCCCTCCACGATCTTCTTCACAAAACGGTCGGTCAGTTCATCCACCTTGGCATAGTCGGTGGCCTGCTTATAGTATTCCTCCAGCCCGTCGTGGAGCAGCTTTGCTTCCCCCATCAGCTTTGCGGCCTGATCCAGCATCTGCCCCGCCGCCCGGGCGTTGAAGGAGATGCGTTTTTTTCGCAGCTTCAGGCTTTCAATGTCGCAGAAGCGGCGGGCGTGGATGGTGCGGGTGGGGGCAATGGTGACGGGGTGGAATTTATTCACCGTCATCAGGCCCACCCCCGCTTCGGGAATGAAAAGATGGTCCAGCTTATCAAAGGGAGCCAGGGGACAATAGCAGCTTACCACCCGGAAGCCGGCCTTGAGGGCATGGCTGCGCACCGCTGTAAGCAGCAGCCGGCTGGCGGCGCCCCACTCATCCTCCACAAAGATGATTCGCTTTGCCAGTCTTTGGGCCGTTTCTTCAAACAGGGTGGGGCCGCCGTCGGTGATGGCCGAAAGGAACCTGGCCTGGTCCTGGGGAGCATACACCTTGGGCCTGCCCAGTTCCCGCTGAACGAAAGCGGTGGCATACCGGCCGATCTTTGCCTTGTCGGTCACTTCCAGCGCCATGCGGTAGCTGTCTCCCAACAGGCTGCCCGCCGCCGTCAAAAACCGCACGCAGTATTCGTGCACCCCACTGATCTTCCGGCTGGTTTTGATGATCTCCTCCCGGTTTAACCAAAGTTTATCATCGTCCCAGCAGCCAAAAAGGGGCACCGTCACCTCGTAGGCTCCGGGGAATTTGGGCTCGATGGTGTGGGGCGGCGTTCCGTCGGCAATGGAAATTTTCCGCCCCGGCAAAATCACCCCATCCAGGCTGTTTCGGTCGGAGGAACAGTGTATCAGTTCCATCTCCGGCTCGGTTTGGGCCGCGGCTGCCGCCACCTTTTTCATCAGGGTGGATTTTCCGCTGCCGGGGCCTCCTTTTATCACATAACAGCGCCATCCTTTGTCGGCGTTGCCAAGCTGGTCAAACCGCGAAACAAAGCCCTGGGGCGTGTTTGCGCCCAAAAAGAAGTGCAAAGGTTCGGTTTTTGCTGCCATTGGTTTCCCTCCCTACTTTTTTCTCTGTTTCATGCTATTCCAAAAAGGTTTTTTCGGTCACAACCGGGGCATTTTTCTTTTCCTTTTCCAAATCTTTTTATAGAATTGGACAAACCATAAAACGGAGGGTTTTTTCTCCGGAAAATTTTAGCTAAAACTCCATGTTGTCACAACCTTTTTCGCTAGGTATAATGTTTAGGAAAAGTTTATTATAGTCCTACTTGGGATAAACCTTGGAATAACAGGAGGTAAACAGCATGGAACAAAGCGTATATTTGACGCTGCAGGACGGTCAGGTCTTTGCAGGCAAGTCCTTTGGCGCCGCGGCTGATGTCACCGGCGAATTGGTGTTCTCCACTTCTATGGTCGGCTATCAGGAAACCCTCACCGATCCCGCCAACTTCGGCCAGATCGTTGTTCAAACCTTTCCCCAAATCGGCAATTACGGGGTTATCGGTGCCAATGGCAGCAGTGTTTCCTATTTGAAAGCTTATATCGTAAAAGAATGGTGTCAGGATCCTTCAAACTTCCGTTGCGAGGGCGATCTTGACACCTTTTTAAAAGCCCTGAACGTTCCCGGCATGTACGGTGTTGACACCCGCGCCATCACCCGCATCATCCGCGAAAAGGGCTCCATGAACGCCCGCATTTCCCGCCACCCCCTTTCTGCCGAAGAGGTAAAGGCTCTGGCCGATTATAAGATCACCGGTGCTGTGGCCGCCACCGCCTCGGCCCAGCGCGAAGATTTTTCCGCTGAAAACACCCGCCGCAAGGTGGTCATCTGGGACTTTGGCTGCGGCAAAGGCGATGTGGCAGAGCTGACCAGCCGCGGCTGCAGCGTTACCCTGATGCCCTGGAACAGCACCGCCGCCGAGATCAAGGCCCTGGCCCCCGACGGCATCCTGCTCAGCGACGGCCCCGGCGACCCCGCCGAAAATGCCGGCATCATCGCCCAGCTGAAGGAACTGTGCGAAGCCAAGATTCCCACCTTTGGCATCAGCCTGGGGCACCAGCTTCTGGCCCTGGCCCAGGGCGGCAAAACCGAAAAGATGAAGTACGGCCACCACGGCGCCAACCAGCCCGCCCGTCAAATGGGCACCAGCCGGGTTTATATCACCGGCCAGAACCACAACTACGCCGTTGTTTCTTCCGCCCTGCCCGCCAATGCCGAAGCCTATTTTGTAAACGGCAACGACGGCACCAACGAGGGCCTGCGCTATACCGACATGCCCGCCTTTTCGGTGCAGTTCCACCCCGAAGATGCAGGCGGCCCCAAGGATGCCAACTTCCTGTTCGACCGGTTTGTGGAACTGATGGACAGCAACCGGAATTGACCCGCAGAAAAGGAGGAAACACATTATGCCGCTGAAAAAAGACATCAAACGTGTACTGGTCATTGGTTCCGGCCCCATTGTCATCGGCCAGGCCGCTGAATTTGACTATGCGGGCACCCAGGCCTGCCGCGCCCTGAAGGAAGATGGTCTGGAGGTCATTCTGGTAAACTCCAACCCCGCCAACATCATGACCGACAAGGCCAAGGCCGATAAGATCTACATCGAGCCCCTCACCATTGCCACCATCAAGCGCATCATTGAAAAGGAACGCCCCGACAGCCTGCTTTCCACCCTGGGCGGCCAAACCGGCCTCACCCTTTCCATGCAGCTGGCCAAAGAGGGCTTTTTGGAAAAGATGGGGGTCCAGCTGCTGGGCGCCGACCCCGAAACCATCGATAAGGCCGAAGACCGCCAGATGTTCAAGGACACCATGCTGTCCATCGGCCAGCCCTGCATCCCCTCCACCGTTGTGGAAACCCTGGAAGACGGCCTTGCCTTTGCCGACGAGATCGGCTATCCCCTCATCATCCGCCCCGCCTTCACCCTGGGCGGCACCGGCGGCGGCATTGTAACCAACGAGGCCGAAATGCGCGAGATCTGCTCCAACGGTCTGGAACTCTCCCCCATCCATCAGGTTCTGGTGGAACGCTGCATCTCGGGCTGGAAGGAGATCGAATTTGAGGTGATGCGCGACTCCTCCGGCAATGTCATCACCATCTGCAGCATGGAAAACTTTGACCCTGTTGGCGTACATACCGGCGACAGCATCGTCATTGCCCCCGCTGTTTCCCTTTCGCCCAAGGAATACCAGATGCTGCGCACCGCCGCTTTGGATATTGTGCAGGCTTTGGGGGTAAACGGCGGCTGCAACTGCCAGTTCGCCCTCAATCCCAACAGCTTTGAATATGCTGTCATCGAAGTTAACCCCCGTGTTTCCCGTTCTTCGGCCCTGGCTTCCAAGGCCACCGGCTACCCCATCGCCAAGGTTGCCGCCAAAATTGCCATCGGCTACACCCTGGATGAGATCAAAAACGCCGTTACCGGCACCACCTACGCCTGCTTTGAACCCTCGGTGGACTACTGCGTGGTCAAGCTGCCCAAATGGCCCTTTGATAAATTTGTTTACGCCAAGCGCACCCTGGGCACCCAGATGAAGGCCACCGGTGAGGTCATGTCCATCGGCAGCAGCTTTGAGGAAGCCATCATGAAGGCCGTGCGCGGCGCCGAGATCAGCCACAACACCCTGGGCGACAAGGGCATGATGGCCCTAAGCGACCAGGAAGTGCACGACAAGCTTTACGAATGCACCGACCTGCGCCTCTTTGCCGTATACGAAGCCCTCAGACGGGGCATTGCCGTGGAAGAGATCAACCGCATCACCGCCATCGACAAATGGTTCCTGTACAAGCTGCTGAACCTGGTGAAGATGGAACGGGAACTGGCCGGATGCGAAGAGCTGACCGACGAACTTTACCTCCGTGCCAAGCGCATGGGCTTTTTGGATCAGGTCATTCGTCAGCTTTCGGGCAAGGAGATCAAGAATCCCCGCCACGCTGTCTACAAAATGGTAGATACCTGCGCCGGCGAATTTGCTGCCAACACCCCCTATTTCTACTCCTCCTATGAAGAAGAAAACGAAGCCGCTGAGTTTATTGCCAAGCACAGCGACCCCGCCAAAAAGAAGGTCATCGTATTCGGCTCCGGCCCCATCCGCATCGGCCAGGGCATCGAGTTCGACTACGCCTCGGTCCAGTGTGTCTGGAGCCTGAAGCGTGCCGGCTATGAAGTTGTCATCGTCAACAACAACCCCGAAACGGTTTCCACCGACTTCGACACCGCCGACCGCCTCTATTTCGATTCCCTTACTGTTGAGGACGTCATGTCCATCATTGCCACCGAACAGCCCTGGGGCGTTGTGGTCGCCTTTGGCGGTCAGACCGCCATCAAGCTGACCAAGGCCATGAGCGAAGCCGGTGTACGCATCCTGGGCACCAGCGCCGACAGCATCGACGCCGCCGAAGACCGCGAACGCTTTGACGCCCTGCTGGAAAAGCTGCAGATCAAGCGCCCCCAGGGCTTTACCGTAATGACTGCCGGCCAGGCGCTGGAAGTGGCCAACCGCATCGGCTACCCTGTTCTGATGCGTCCCTCCTATGTTCTGGGCGGCCAGAACATGATCATCGCCTTCAACGACGATGACATCAAGGAATACATGCAGATCATTCTGGCACAGAACATCGAAAACCCTGTGCTGATCGACAAATACCTGATGGGCACCGAGGTGGAGATCGACGCCATCTGCGACGGCGAGGACATCCTCATCCCCGGCATTATGGAACACATCGAACGCGCCGGCATCCACTCGGGCGACTCCATTGCCGTCTACCCCGCCTGGAATGTGCTGGACCCCATGACCGAGCGCATTGTTGACTGCAGCCGCCGCCTGGCCCTTTCGCTGGAAACCAAGGGCCTGGTCAACATCCAGTACCTCATCTACCAGAATGAGCTCTATGTCATCGAGGTAAACCCCCGTTCTTCCCGCACCATCCCCTATATCAGCAAGGTAACCGGCGTGCCCATGGTGGATCTGGCCACCCGCGCCATGCTGGGCGAAAAGCTGGCCGACATGGGCTACGGCACCGGGCTTTACCCCGCCTCCCCCTATGTGGCCGTCAAGGTCCCCGTTTTCAGCTTTGAAAAGCTCATCAACGTGGACAACCACCTGGGACCCGAAATGAAGTCCACCGGCGAAGTTCTGGGCCTGGCCCAAAGCCTGGAAGAAGCCCTCTGCAAGGGCCTTGTGGCCGCAGGCTACAAGCTGAAAAAGCAGGGCGGCATCTTCATCACCGTCCGCGACAGCGACAAGAGCGAAATTGCCGACACCGCCCGCCGCTTCTTCGACCTGGGCTTCCACATCTATGCCACCAAGGGCACCGCCAAGGTGCTTTCCGACGCCAATATCCCTGTAACCCCTGTGGATAAGATCCACGAATCGGAGGACAACACCCTCAAGCTGATCGAAGGCGGCAAGGTGGACTACGTCATCTCCACCTCGGCCAAGGGACGCATCCCCACCCGCGACAGCGTAAAGATCCGCCGCAAAACGGTGGAACGCAACATCCCCTGCCTGACCAGCATCGACACAGCCAACGCCGTGGCCGCCTGCCTCAAATCCCATTACAGCGAGCACAGCACCGAACTGGTAAACATCAACGATATGCGCACCGAAAAGTTCCGCTACAGCTTTACCAAGATGATCGGCACCGGCAACGACTACCTCTACTTCAACTGTTTTGACCAAAACATTGCCAACCCCGAAGGCCTGGCCGTGCGCCTGTGTGACCGCCACAAGGGCATTGGCGCCGACGGCGTCATCCTCTTCCGGGGCAGCCAGGTCGCCGACGCCTCCATGCGCATCTTCAACCAGGATGGCAGCGAGGCTCCCATGGCCGGCAATTCCATCCGCTGCCTTGCCAAGTATCTTTACGACAGCGGCATCGTCAAAAAGACCGAAATGACCATCGAAACCGCCAGCGGCGTCCATGCCCTCAAGCTCTTCCTCTACCAGGGCGAGGTCCGTCTGGTGCAGGTGGATATGGGCAGAGCCCAGCTGGCTCCCGTCCAGGTGCCTGTCAGCCTGCCCGGCAATAAGATCGTCGACCATCCCATCCAGGTGGGCGGCGAGACCTGGAACATCACCTGCCTTTCCATGGGCAATCCCCACTGCGTGGTCTTCTGCAAAAATGTGGACGCCATTCCCGTGGAACTCATCGGTCCCATGTTCGAGCACAACAGCCTCTTCCCCCAGCGTGTCAACACCGAGTTTGTGCGTGTCATCGACCGCAACACCATTTCCATGCGGGTTTGGGAGCGCGGCAACGGCGAAACCTTGGCCTGCGGCACCGGCGCCTGCGCTGCCGCTGTGGCCGCTGTGGAAAACGGCTACTGCGCTAAGGGCGAGCCCATCACCGTAAAGCTGCGGGGCGGCGACCTCACCGTCACCTACACCGACGATACGGTCTTGCTCACCGGCGATGCTGAAAAGATCTACGACGGCGAAATCACCCTCTAAATCAAGTTCAACGCCCTGACCTGCGGTCAGGGCTTTTCTTTTTGCCCGCCGCATAGTATACTGAAAGCACAAACTTCCGGAGGTGTTTTTGTGAATTCCACCACCTATCGGGTCATGGACCGCATGACCGAATTTTTTGCCGGCCACCCCAAGCAGATCCACCACTTTCTCAAAGTCAGCGCCTTCTGCGAGGCCATTGCCATGGGCGAAGGGCTGGACGACTCTCTGCGCCAGCGGTTGGTCATCGCCGGGCTGGTGCACGACATCGGCATCCGCATTGCCGACGAAAAATATGGTCATCACGAAGGCCCCCTGCAGGAACAGGAAGGCCCTGCCGCCGCCCGCCCCCTGCTGGCCAGGTGCGGCCTGGAGGAAGCGGAAATTGACCGCCAGTGCTGGCTGATCGCCCACCACCACACCTACACCAATGTCACCGAGCTTGACCACCAAATCCTGCTGGAAGCCGACTTTTTGGTCAACGCCTATGAAGGCGCCGAGCCAAAGGAGGCTATCCTGGCCATGCGGAAAAACGTTTTCCGCACCGCCACCGGCATCCGCCTGCTGAACACCATGTTTGCCCTGTAAACGCTGGGAAGTCCCATGACCGGGACTTCCCTTTTTTGTCTTTGAGAAGTATACTTGTTTCAGAGTATTTTTGACCGAAGGGAGGCGCCGCCGTGAAGGTGTTTCATCTTTCCGACCTGCATTTGGGCAAGCGGGTCAACGAGTTTTCCATGCTGGAGGACCAGAAGTATATCCTTGCCCAAATCACCGACCTTGCCCAGTCCGAACGACCCGATGCGGTCATCATCGCCGGGGATGTTTACGACAAATCGGTTCCCCCGGCCGAGGCCGTGGAGCTTTTCGACCGCTTTTTGGTGGGGCTTTCGGCCCTGGGGCTGCAGGTGCTGGTCATCAGCGGCAACCACGATTCGGCCGAGCGCCTGGCCTTTGGCGGGCGGCTGATGGACCAAAGCGGGGTGCACTTCGCCCCGGTTTATAATGGCAGCGTGGCCTCTGTCACCCTGCAGGATGCCTACGGGCCGGTCACCTTCTGGCTGCTGCCCTTCCTCAAGCCCGCCCATGTGCGCCGCTTCTTCCCCGAAGCGGAGATCGAAAGTTACACCGATGCCATCCGCACCGCCCTTTCGGCTGTGGAGTTTGCCCCCGGCCACCGCAATGTGCTGGTAACACACCAGTTTGTCACCGGTGCCAGCCGCTGCGAGTCGGAAGAAATTTCGGTGGGCGGCAGCGACAATGTGGACGCCTCGGTGCTGGAAGGCTTCGATTACGTCGCCCTGGGCCACATCCACGGGCCCCAACAGGCGGGCGGCCCCGCCATCCGCTATTGCGGCACCCCCCTCAAATATTCTTTTTCGGAAATCAGCCACCAGAAGTCGGTGACGGTGGTGGAGCTGACCCAAGAGGTCTCGCTCCGCACCCTTCCCCTCCTTCCCCTGCGGGATATGAAGGAATTGAAGGGAACCTATGAAGAACTGACCCTGAAAAGCTATTACGACGGCCAACCCTGGAAGAACGACTACCTGCGGGTCATCCTCACCGACGAGGAGGATATTCCCGAGGCCATGGGCCGCCTGCGCGCCATCTATCCCAATATCATGCGCCTGGAATACGACAACCGCCGCACCCGCAGCATGACCCAGGTGGGCAGCGCCCAACAGGTGGAAAGTCTTTCTCCCCTGGAGCTGTTTGACCAGTTGTACACCAAACAGAACGACCGCCCCATGAGCGACCAGCAGCGGGAATTTGCCCAAAATCTCATCGAAAGCATCTGGGAGGGCAAGCTATGAGACCTGTGAAACTGACCCTTTCGGCCTTTGGGCCCTATGCCGGACAAACCACCCTGGATATGGACAAGCTGGGCACCAACGGGCTTTATCTCATCACCGGCGACACCGGTGCCGGCAAAACCACCCTGTTTGACGCCATCACCTACGCCCTGTATGGCGAACCCAGCGGCGAAAACCGGGAAAGCTCCATGCTGCGCTCCAAATATGCCGCGGCCGAAACCCCCACCTGGGTGGAGTTGGAATTCCTCTACGGCGGCAAAAAGTACACCGTCCGCCGCAACCCCGAATACGAGCGTCCCGCCAAGCGGGGGGGTGGCACCACCATGCAGAAGGCCGAAGCACTGCTTACCCTGCCCGACGGGGGTGTTGTGACCAAAACCAACGAGGTCACTGCCAAAATTGCCGAGATCATCGGCCTGGACCGCAGCCAGTTCTGCCGCATCGCCATGATCGCCCAGGGCGATTTCCTCAAGCTGCTGCTGGCCTCCACCGAGGAGCGCAAGGCCATCTTCCGCCAGCTCTTCCGCACCGAACCCTACCACCGCCTGCAGGAACGGCTGAAAACCGAATCGGCCGCCCTGCGGGACCAGTGTGCCCAGCTGCAAAGCAGCATCCGCCAATACTGCGCCGGAATTTTGTGCGAAGAGGGCGATTATTGGGAAGAAAAGCTGACCCTCGCCAAAGCCGGGGAATTGCCCCTGGAAGAGGTTTTCGAGTTGTTGGATAACCTGATCGAAAAGGACGAACAAAGTGAAACGGAGGGCAAACAGGCCCTTGCCGCGCTGGAACAGCAGCTTGAGCAAACAGGCGCTCTGCTGACCCGTGCCGAAGAACAGGCCAAATGGCGGCAGGCCCTTGCCCAAACCCGTTCCGCCCTGGAACAGGGCGCCGCACAGGAGGCCAAACTTTCGGCCGAACTGCAGGCACAGCAGCAAAGGCTTCCCCAAGCCGAAGCCCTTTTGGCCGGGGCCGCCGCGCTGGAGGTTTTGCTGCCCCGCTATGACCAACTGGATGCCGCCCTGGAGGGCCTGGCCCAAACCAGGCGGGAACTCCAAACCAAAACTACCCTGCTGGAACAGCAAAAAAACAAACAGGCCGCTGCCGCCAAGGCACTTGCCGGCCTGAAGGCCGAGCTGGAAGGCCTGAAGGACTGCAAGACCCAGCAGGAAAAACTGCTGAACCAACAGGAAAAGGCCATGGAACGCTGCCAGGCATTGCAGAAGCTGGCCAAAGACCTGCGGGAATTTTCCAGTCTGGAAAGCTCCCTTGCCGAAGCACAGGGCCGCTACCGCGCGGCTGCCGACCGCGCTGCCCTGCTGCAGCAGGACCATGACCGCAAAAACCGCGCCTTTT
>JAGAPB010000071.1 GCA_017847995.1 Oscillospiraceae bacterium | reverse complement strand
TACTGGTCGGCGCCTTCCAGGTACAGGTCGGCAGGCCAGCGCAGTTCGGGACGTTCCAGCAGAACAGCGGCGTGGGAGCAACCGGAGTCGAACCATACGTCCATGATATCCTTTTCCTTGCGGAACTTGGTACCGCCGCATTTGCACTTGGTGCCTGCGGGCAGAATTTCGGCAGCCTCACGGATGAACCATGCGTCGGAGCCTTCGGCACGGAACAGGTCGGAAACAGCCTTGATGCTTTCGTCGGTGATCAGGGGCTCGCCACAGTCTTCGCAGAAGAAGATGGGGATGGGAACGCCCCAGGTACGCTGACGGGAGATGCACCAGTCGCTGCGGTCGCGAACCATGCCGGTGATGCGGCCTTCGCCCCAGCCGGGGATCCATTCCACATCCTGAATGGCCTTGATGGTATCTTCCTTAAAGTCTTCTACCGAGCAGAACCACTGTTCGGTGGCGCGGTAGATAACAGGCTTTTTGCAGCGCCAGCAGTGGGGATACTGGTGGATGATGTTTTCGCTGGCAAACAGAATGTTCTGCTCCTTCAGGAATTCCAGGATAACAACATTGGCCTTGTCAGTGGTCAGGCCTTCAAACTGACCGGCTTCCTTGGTCAAAACGCCCTTGTCGTCAACAGGAACAACGATGGGAACCTGAGGATAGTGCTGTACACATACTTCGTAGTCTTCCAGGCCGTGGCCGGGAGCGGTGTGTACGCAGCCGGTGCCGCTTTCCAGGGTAACATGGTCGCCCAGGATCAGGATGCCTTCACGGTCCAGGAAAGGATGCTGGTAGGTGATCAGCTCCAGATCGGTGCCAGGCATGGTGCCGACCAGTTCCCAGTCGGTGATGCCGGCAGCCTTCATGGTGGAGGGAGTCAGCTCGGAAGCCATGACGTAAAATTCGCCGTTAGCCTTGACCAGGTTGTATTCATAGTTGGGGCCCAGGCAGATGGCGGTGTTGCCGGGCAGGGTCCAGGTGGTGGTGGTCCAAATGACAACGTAGGTCTTGGAAAGATCGGCACCCATGGCGGTCAGAACGCCCTTGTCGTCCTTTACCTGGAACTTGACATAAATGGAAGTGCAGGGATCTTCGGCGTATTCAATTTCAGCTTCGGCCAAAGCGGTAACGCAGTCGGCGCACCAGTAAACAGGCTTCAGGCCCTTGTACATATAGCCCTTCTTTGCCATTTCACCAAATACTTCGATCTGGCGAGCTTCGAACTCGGGCTTAAAGGTCAGATAGGGATCGTCGTAGTCGCCCAGCGAGCCCAGACGCTTGAACTGATTGCGCTGGTTATCCAGATAATATTCAGCAAATTCGCGGCAGTGCTTACGCAGTTCTACCTGAGAAGGAATGGTATCTACACCCAGCTTTTTCAGGGCCTTCAATTCGATGGGCAGACCGTGGGTATCCCAGCCGGGTACAAAGGGAGACTGGAAGCCCATCATGTTCTTGGAACGAACAATAATGTCCTTAAGGACCTTATTCAGGGCAGTGCCAAGGTGAATATCGCCGTTTGCATAGGGAGGGCCATCATGAAGAACATAAAGAGGCTTTCCCTCGTTGCGGGCGACCATGTTTTTGTAAAGGTTCTTTTCTTCCCAACGCTTGAGCATTTCGGGTTCACGCTTGGGCAGCGCGGCACGCATGTCAAAGCTTGTTTTGGGAAGATTCATTGTGCTGTTATAATCCTGGGACATTTTCATTACGCTCCTTGCAAATGTAATATTCGTTAAACTTATTCGATGTCAATATTCTGACCAAACAGCAGATCACCAAACCGAGAGGAATGTCTGGGCTTGTATTCCTGCTGGTAATCATCTTCTACAATGGGTTGTTCCTCAAAGCTTTCCTGTACAGGGGCAAATGTTTCAGCAACAGGTTCTTCGTATTCTTCGGCTGCGGGCTGGATAACTTCTTCCATTTCCTCAGCCACCACCTGTTCTTCCACAATGGGCTCTTCCGGAATTACATCCTCAACGGGTTCCTCCACGGGCTGGGGCTTTTCCTCTGCTTCTGCGGTGGGAAGGTTGGTGATCAGGTCGATATGACTCTTGTAAAGGCCCATCAGGCTGTTGCGGAACTCGCCAACTTCTTTGTGGATGCGAACATAGTTCTGCTGTTCCACCTCAACCTTACGGTGGGCGGCTTCAACCAGACGTTCGGCACGCACATTTGCTTCACGCAGGATGCTTTCGGCCTTGATTTTGGAATCACGCACGATGCTGTCGCCCAACTTCTGGGCGCCAACGATGGCGGCCTGCAGGCTGCTTTCATCCTCTTTGTATTCAGCCACCTTTGCGGCAAGAACCTCCAGCTTTTCTTCCAGGTCCTGATTTTCTTCCATCAGGGCATTGATGACAGCCGTTACCTTTTCCACATAGTCATCAACGTCATCCACACGATAACCAAAGGCAGACTTATCAAATGTGATGTCGCGCAGTTCTTCGGGAATCAACAATCTTCTCCACTCCTGTCCGTTTATGTGTATTTTTGTACCGTTAGGCGTATCCGGCCTTTTTTAGAAAAACCGTCGGAACCGCCAATGTTGTATTTACCATGTCCCCGTATGCTCATCCGGTCCCCTTCTTTTACAAGGCGGTCGACCTGCTGGCATGGAACAAAATCGAGCATAACAAGCCCGGACCGTATAAGCTGGGCCGATTTTTCCCGGCTGAGCTTGGTTGCAAGGGATACAACGCAATCCAGCCGCAGGGAACTTACCGTTCCGGAAATGGACTGAAATTCCTGCTGTATAGGAAGATCTTCCGCCATTCCTTCGCTTATTTTGACCCCAACCGAGCCAACTTTTTTCAGTTCATTCTGAATAAAGGAGGCCACTGTGGGAGAAGCAAAAACCACCGTTTGCCCCTTCCCCACCAGAATATCCCCCAAAGCCTCGCGCTTAATTTGCAGGGCCATCAGGGAACCGAGAAAATCACGGTGGGAAAGGCTGTCCTCTCCCCGGTAGGAAAAGGTAAGAGGCTGAATAGGAAAGTCTTCTTCCAAAGCTTGGTGATAAGGCGGAAACACGCCAAGCATGCGTCGTGCGGCAGATTCATATCCGCCAAAAAGAAGATAGTCTTCCCATCCGGCACGGCCCATAACCTGCCCGGCGATCATCCCCTGCCGTTCATCCAAAAAGTGGGTGAACTGGGGTATGTATTTTTTCTCGCACCTTTTGATCAAATCCTCAATGTGGGAACAAAACAGCTTTTCTTCCTGGTTCAAACGGGAAAGATCGACCATTAGTAAAGACCGCTGTTGGAAAGCTCGTCCAACAAATCTTCTCCCATAATGCCTACATTATAGGGGGTGATGATATAGGTGCAGTTGGCAACCTTTTTGATCTGTCCTTCGTTGGCATAGGCAACACCACTGAGGAAGTCGATCAGACGGCGGGAAATTTCTTTGCTGGCGGACTCCAGGTTCAGCACAACGGTGCGCTTGGCGTTCAGGTGATCGGCAATGGTGCTGGCATCTTCAAAATGCTCGGGCTTTACCAAAACGACCTGAAGCTGGGTGGTTGCATGGATATTCACAACCTTGTTGCGCTTGGGCGAGTTATCCAAAAAGCTCAGGTCTTCCTGTTCCTGATAGGAGTTGGAGCTCTGAATGGGAGCGGTTTCCTCGACAATATCATCCATTTCCTCGTCATATTCGTCATAGAATTCATCGTCGGGCATGCCCATCATTTTTTGAAGCTTGTCCATCAAACCCATGTTATTTACCTCCGTTAATGTTTATAAAAGCAAACTCATAGCTGTGGTACAGAATAATTGCGCGGCCCAAACAGGGCGGTACCGATGCGCACTTCCGTACTGCCCTCCAGAATCGCCTGAGGATAGTCTCCGGACATGCCCATCGACAAAATTTCCATACTAACATTATCTATGTTTTTGTGCTTTATGTCAATAAATATCCGCTTTGTAGCAGCAAAATAGGCCCTTGCTTGTTCGGGGTCATCCTCGATGGGAGGAATGGTCATAAGCCCCTTGATGTGAAGGCCGGGCAAAGCCGCAATGCGTCGTGCCGCTTCCTCCACATCCTTTCCATCAAAGCCGCCTTTGCTTTCTTCGTCGCCGATATTTACTTCCAACAAAATATCCATATCAACCCCGTGCTTTTGGCACTGGCGGCTGATCTCCTGGGCAAGGCGTTCACTGTCTACCGATTCGATCATAGTAACTTTGTCGATGATCTGGCGAACCTTGTTTGTCTGCAGACGTCCGATAAAGTGAATTTCACAGTTTTTCCGGTCATATTGTTCGTACCGTGCGCAAAGCTCCTGGGCGCGGTTTTCGCCAAGCAGGGTGATGCCGGCGGCGATCACCTCGTTAACCTCCTCGGCAGTTCTTGTTTTGGTAACTGCCATAAGGCGTATTTCAGAAGGATCTCTGCCCGCCTGCTTTGCCGCCTGCGCTATTTGTTTGCGGATGGTTTCCACCCGCTGGGCAGCCTGCTCATAGCAATGGTTTTCCATCATACAAGTCAGTTCCTTTCACTATAACCTGGTCAAACATTTTAAGGCCATTTTCTACGGTAAGGTCCTCGCGGCAGATCTGGTAGCCGTCGCCCTGGTAAAGCACCTCGATAGGACGGAAACGGATGTCATAGCCCGAGCTGACATAGACCCCCACCTGTCCATCCACCAAACGAACGGCGCTGTCGCTGACACGCAGGCCGGTGTAAGTGGAAAAATGAACCTTGGCGGTAACACTGCGGGCCGAAAGGATGCCGGGAACGATCTCCTTGCTGGTAAGGATGACAATGGAGTTGCCGGTTTCGGCTTCATCGGTCACGTTGCAAACTTCCATTTCAATGTTGGAAAGGGATTCACTTTCAAAAGTGACCTGTACTTTTCTCCCCACGCGAAAACGCTCTCCATCTTCCTGCGAAAGAACCAGGGCACAATACCAGTTATGCTCGGTCATGATTTTGCCGGGGATATCATCGTTAAGAGGATATTCCTGTTCGATTGCCGAGACGATATCGGCAGCCGTCATCTCAAAAAGCATATTGGAATCAAACTGGTTTTCGCAGCCGTCGCTGTAACGGGAAAAGTAGCCCTGTGCAGGGGCATAGAGGCTGTTTTCCTGGGCCGAAAGGGTGTTCTGGTAGCCCTCCTGCTGCAGCTTCAGCTCAGCAATGCGTTCCTCAAAGTTTTCGGCTTCATCCACCGAAAGCTGACGTTTACAGATGTTTTCCAGCAGGTCACTGCGCAGTTCCTGGATGCCTGCGGCGCTGCTTTGGGAAGTAACATCCACCATCTTTCCAATCAGTTCATCAATTCTGCCCGAAAGGGATTCGTTGTTGGCAAACAGATAGGAACCGGGGTCCTGTACTTTGGTCAGCAACTCGATTTCCTGGGCGATCAGTTCTGCGTGGGCAGCATTGCGGGCCTGTTGGTCATTGTCATAATACCGGATGATCTCGGTACCTCTTTTGACCTTTTCGCCTTCCTGCACGCAGTAACTGACCGAGCCGGTTCCGCTGCCGTCCAGAAGAATTTCATCACGTACGATCAGCCCTTCGGCCTGCAAAGTATCAGAAACGGTATATTCATAGGCTGTTTCGGTGCGGTATGGGGTGTATATATAGCGGTAGCCCTGATAACCGGCATAGATCAGCAAAAATAAAACGGCAAGAATAGAAACGATTTTGCCGGTCCAGTTCCCCATAACAGCACCTCCCTGTTTTTACAAATTCAAATCTTCTTTGATCCACTGGGAGGCGGCATCGGCCAGCAGCGCTGCCGAAGGGTGTTTATCGACCTCCAGCCAGTGATATCGTTCATCCCGCCGGAACCAGGTAAGCTGACGCTTGGCATAGCGGCGGGTCTCCATTTTCAGCTTTTCCACACATTCCTCCAGGGTAGCCCATCCTTCAAGAAAGCCATCGAATTCTTTATAGCCGATGGCCTGGCGGGCGGTGGAAGAAAGGGGCATATCATGAAGCTTTTGGGCTTCTTCCAAAATTCCCTGCTGCATCATTATGTCAACACGAAGGTCGATGCGGTCATACAGGAATTGTCTGTCTTCTGCCGTAAGGGCAAGCATGCAAAGACGATAGGGCGAAGGCTCTTTGTGGGAGTTTTTTACCGTTTCAGTCATGGTAACGCCGGTCAGGCGGTAAACCTCGATGGCCCGAATGACCCGGCCAAGGTTATTTGCATGCAGCTTTTCGGCAGCTTCGGGGTCAATGCTGCGCAGCTCTTCCCAAACGGCCTCATTGCCCTCCCGGGCAGCCTTCTGCTTCAGTTCCTCACGCAATTGGGGCGACTGGGCCATGGGCGAAAAGGTCAGGTTATCCACCAGGGAGGAGATATACAGACCGGTTCCCCCCACCACAATGGGCAACTTCCCGCGCAATATGATGTCTTTGATCAAAGCTGAGGCCTTTTCGACATAATCGGCCACCGAAAACTGTTCGGTAGGCTCCAAAAAATTAAGCAGATGATGAGGAATCCCCTGCATCTCTTCGGGGGTGGCTTTGGCGGTACCCACATCCATGCTCTTATAGATCTGCATGGAATCGGCAGAAATGACCTCGCCGTTGTAACGCCTGGCAAGCTCAACACCCAAGCCGGTTTTGCCCGAGGCGGTAGGCCCCGCCACAACAAGAAGGGGCAGTTTTTCGGTATTATTCAGTTCCGACATTCTCTCCCCTCCTTCACTTTATCAATCAATTCTTCCAAACATTTTTTCAATTTCCCGTTTGCTGAGAGAAACCGCGATGGGCCTGCCGTGGGGGCAGGTGCGCAGGCTGGGGTCTGCATCCAGCATCTCAATGATGGCCTGCTGCTCAGTCTGGTGGCTGTGGCTGCCGGCTTTAATGGCAGAACGGCAAGCCACCGAATGAAGCAGATCATCCAACAGTTCAGGGGTTGGGTCACTGTTGTTTTCGGCCAGACTTTGTGCGATTTCCTCCACCAAAGCGGCGGCATCGGCGCGGGGCAAAATCAGCGGTACTTCACGCACCAGCAGCATCCCTTCGCCAAAATCTTCCACCGCAAAGCCAAGGGGACCAAAAACTTCAAGATGCTCCATGGCGGCGCTGTATTGTTCCCGGCTAAGACGAACCGAAACAGGGTCAAGCAGCATCTGGCGGGAAAGATTCTGGTTGTCTTTCTTGAGCTTTTCAAACAAAATCCGTTCATGGGCGGCATGCTTGTCCACCAGAAGCAGAGCGTCCCGGCGTTCCAGCAGAATATAAGTTTCCATCAGCTCGCCAACCAAACGACATTCGCTCAGTTTTGGGGCAAGTTTGGTGGGTGCAATATTCTGCACCGCTTCTTGGGCAGAAGGTGCAGCCTTAGAAGTGTCGGTATCTTTTTTGTTGGGCACAAATGTTTTGGGCTCCAGCTTGGGAATAACAGGATCCGTTACCGAAATTTCTTCCTGTACAGCAGGACGGCGCAGAGCCTTGCCGCTCCACAGATCTTGGTCAGAGGGAGCCTCTCTCTTTTCAAATTTGGGTGTCTCGCTGTTTGTTTTCAGCTTAAAGCCTTCATCCCTGGCCACAAAATTTTGGAGTGATGGGGTTTTGGGCTTTGCGGCAGGAACCACGGGTGTCTTTGGCTTTTCTTCCTGCTCTATCATCTGGCGGAATTCCTGGGCGGTCATCCGCTGCTGCTCGCCTGTGATGGGAGCATTGTAGATGGTAAATGGATTGACGGCATTTTGCTTGTTGGGCTTGCGGTCAGCGGCCTGGGTGATGTTGCCCATCTGCTGCAGCGCAGTTTTGCAGCCGTAGTATACCAAATCAAAGATGGCCTTTTCGTCAGAAAAACGTACCTCGGTTTTGGCGGGGTGAACATTAACGTCCACGGTATGGGGTTCCGCCACCATGAAAAGCACACATCCGGGGAATTTACCAACCATGTGGCTGTTGCGGTAGGCTTCATCCAGAGCAGCCGCAGCGGTCCTGCTGTGGATAAAACGTCCGTTGATGAAAAAACTCTGCTGGCCACGGGTGGCACGACAGCATTCTGGCTTGCTGATCAGGCCGGAAATGGAAAGCCCGCCCCGAACGCTATGTACCGGAATAAGGCCAGCGGCAAATTCTCGGCCGCAAACAGCGTAAACAGCCGATTCCAGCTTGCCGTCGCCGGGTGTACGCAGCTTTTCTTCTCCATCACGGATAAGGCGAAAAGCAACTTCAGGATGAGAAAGTGCCAGCTTTTCCACCACAGCCGAGGCAGCGTTTCCTTCGGTCACGTCTTTTTTCAAGAACTTCATACGGGCCGGAGTGTTGTAAAACAGGTCACGCACCACAATGGTGGTGCCAGCGGGACAGCCCACGTCTTCGCAGTTCTGCTCTTCCCCTCCCTCGATGATATAGCGGGTACCAACCGCTTCCTCTTCGATGCGGGTCAGCATTTCGGTACGGCTCATGGCTGCAACCGAGGCCAAAGCCTCGCCGCGGAATCCAAGAGTGCCAATTGCTGCAAGGTCATCGGCGGTTTGCACCTTGCTGGTGGCATGGCGCAGAAAAGCAGTTGCCACCTGGTCACGGGGGATGCCGCAGCCGTTGTCGGTAATGCGCAGATAAGAAACTCCCCCGCGCTTAAGTTCCACGGTGATGTTGGTGGCTCCGGCGTCTATTGCGTTTTCACAAAGCTCTTTTACCACCGAGGAAGGGCGTTCCACCACTTCACCTGCGGCAATAAGCTC
>JAGAPB010000070.1 GCA_017847995.1 Oscillospiraceae bacterium | reverse complement strand
GCCTGGATTACGTATCCTGCTCTCCCTTCCGTGTACCCATCGCTCGTCTGGCTGCCGCTCAGGCTGCCATCAAGGAAATGAAGTAAGCTTCATTCCGGCGACCGCTTAAAACACGCACAACGCCCCGACTCGTAAGAGCCGGGGCGTTTTTTTCTGTTTGTTTTTATTCAATGCGGGAAAGCAGTTGGCAATAGACGTACACATTCTGTATCTTCTTTGCCTCCACCCCATCGTCGGCCTGGATGACCGGCTGGGTGGCTGATGCCGTGGTGTAAAGTTTGAAGACCAGCGCATCCTGGCCGGGACGCATATTGCGAATCTTTTTGTACTCGTAATTGCGCTTGCTGGCGCCCAGGTAGCCATAAATGATGGTGTCCATCTCGTGGCTGGCAAAGCAGCGGATGGTATTTTCTTCATCGAACACTTCCAGAAGTTTAGTGGCTTCCTCCAGCGAAATGTTGTGGCACTTGAAGGTTCCTTCATTCAGCACCGACATCATGCTGCTGTTGTCCAATAGCAGCAACGGAAGATCCTTGTTATAACTCATATGACTACCTCCTTTTTCTCCTTAAAATTTCTGTTTTTATTGAGATTATTGTACAGACTCTCTCTGTTTTTTGTCAATGGCAACCTTGCATTTTCTGCAATATCGCCATATTTAACTTGCAAAATTTATCTATTTTTCGGCTATTGATATTATTTTAACGATATTTTTGAATTTTATCGCGATCTATTATTCATATTTGCATTCAAAAGTAATAAAAAAGAGTGTGCCGCAGCACACTCTTTTTTATGTAATTTTCAGCTTGTTTAGAACAGCAGCACAACGAACTGGGAAACCAGCACCACGCAAACCAGTGCGATGGGGTAGGTTGCGGCGTAGGCCGAAGCCACGTCGTCGGTGCCTGCCACCTGGATCAAAGTGCCCAGGGCAGGGGTGGAGGTCATACCACCGGTGATGGAGCCCAGGTTGTTGAAGATGGAAAGCTTCATCAGCTTGGCAGCCACAAGGTAACCCACGATCATGGGGACCAGGGTGAGGATGGCGCCGTAAACGAAAAGCATCACGCCTTCTTCCTTCAGGGTGGCCACAAAGTTTGCGCCGCCGCTGACACCTGCACCGATGAGGAACAGCACCAGGCCCAGTTCACGGAAGGTCTTCAGCACAGGGGTGGGAACACTCAGATCGATCTTGGTCTTGCCGTTGGCACCAAAGTGGCCAAACACCAAACCGGCAATCAGGGGGCCGCCGGTGGTACCCAGCGAGAATTCGGCACCGCCGGGCAGGGGGATCTTGACAGCGCCCAGAACCAGGCCGACCACAACGGCAATGCAGAACATCATAAAGCCGTCGGAATCGCCATGGACCTTGTTGGATGCCTTTGCTGCACCGGCAACGGTGTTGGCCTTTTCATAGCTTTCCCGTTCCTTTTCAATGTCGATCTTGAGGATACGGGGCATCAACTGAACAAACAACACCACACCAATGACGCCAAAGGGATAGGCAATGGCGTAGCCGGTGGTGGCCAGGCTGGCCATTTCGCCGGCAGCTTCCTGGGCGGCAGCCAGGCCGGGGGTGGAGGTCAGGGCACCGGTCAGCAGGCCGATGGTCAGTTCGGGGCTGAGACCTGCCAGTTTGATGATGGCAACAGCGCTCAGGCCACCGGCCAAAATGATGATAAAGCCAAGCAGCACATAGTTCTTTGCATTTTCCTTAAAGTTGCGGAAGAACTTGGGCCCTGCAATGAAACCAACCGAGGTCACAAACAGCACCAAGCCCAGGTTTCGAACAACACCATCGATGGAAACGCCGAAATGGCCAAACACCAGCGCAACCAGCAGAACGCCGGCAGAACCCAGCGAAATGCCCTTGATGTGGATGGAACCCACAGCGTACCCCAATGCCAGGATCAGGAATATGTACATCAGCGAGGTACCCAAAGAAGAAATAAACGACACTTATGATCAGTCCTTTCGGGTGTAGTCGGGCAGCAGCTTGGGCGAAACGATGTCGCTCTTGATGCCGGCCTTGGCCAGTTCGGCGGCATAGTCGTCCACGTGGCTCAGGGTCAGCTTGCCAACTTCAACGGTCTTGATGGCTTCGGCAGCCACCTGACCGGCGTTGCGGCCAAACACGATGATGTCCAGCAGCGAGTTGCCCATCAAACGGTTGCGGCCGTGAATGCCGCCGGCGGCCTCGCCTGCAACATACAGCCCGGGGATGCAGGTTTCATCCCTGTCGTTGATTTCCAGACCACCGTTCTGGTAGTGCAGGGTGGGATAGATCAAAATGGGTACCTTGCGCATATCGATGTCGTACTTCAGGTACATGCGCAGCATGGCAGGCAGGCGCTTTTCCAGGGTGCCTTCGCCGTGGATCATATCGATCATGGGGGTATCCAGCCAAACGGCCTTGCCCATGCCGGTGTCTACGCCCTTGCCGTTGGTGCTGCATTCGCGGATAACACCGGCGGCGTTTACGTCACGGGTCTCCAGGGGATGGATGTAAACCTCGCCCTCGCTGTTGACCAGCTTGGCGCCCATGGAACGAACCTTTTCGGTCACCAGTGCACCGAAGATCTGTGCGGGGAAGGCAACACCGGTGGGATGGTACTGCAGGGTATCCTGATACAGCAGCTTGGCACCGGCACGGTAGCCCAGAACCAGACCGTCGGCGGTGGCGCCGTAGTGGTTGGAGGTGGGGAAGCCCTGGTAGTGCATACGTCCTGCGCCGCCGGTGGCCAGGATAACGGCCTTGGCGCGGGCGATCAGGATCTTGCCGGTTTCCATGTTCTGCAGAACGGCACCGGCGCAGCGGCCGTTTTCGTCCTTGATCAGTTCAATGGCGGCGGTGAAGTCCACCACGGGGATCTGGCGGTTGAGCACTTCATCACGCAAGGTGCGCATGATCTCGGCGCCGGAATAGTCGGCTGCGGCGTGCATGCGCTTGCGGCTGGTGCCGCCGCCGTGGGTGGTGATCATGGTGCCATCGGCTTCCTTATCAAATTCCACGCCCAGTTCGTTCAGCCACTTGATGCTCTTGGGGCCGTCCATAACCAGCTTGCGAACCAGTTCGGGGATGTTGGCATAGTGTCCGCCGCCCATAACGTCCAGATAGTGCTGGGCGGGGGAATCGTTTTCCTTATCGGCAGCCTGGATGCCGCCTTCAGCCATCATGGTGTTGGCGTCGCCGATGCGCAGCTTGGTAACGATCATGACGTTGGCGCCGGCTTCGTGGGCTTCAATGGCGGCCGAAGAACCGCTGCCGCCGCCGCCGATGACCAGTACATCCACATCATAGTCAACCTTGGTCAGGTCGATGTTCATGCCTTTGATACGGCTGTTGGCTTCCAGCAGTTCGTTCAGTTCCACAGGAGCCTTCTGGCCGGCGTTGGGGCCAACCTTGATGGTGGTGAAGCCGTCATCCTTATAGTCGGGATGATACTGGTTGAGCAGGGCTTCCTTTTCCTCAGCGGTCAGTCTGCGGGGTTCATAGGCGATGTTCTTTTCACGGGCTGCCTCAACCTTTGCCATGGAGGCAAGCATTTCCTTGGTGTAATCCATTCTGTGCGCCTCCTTACTTTTCAATTTCACGGGTGTTGTAGAGTTCCTTCAGCTCAGCGATGGGCTTGGCCATGATGGCTTCGATGGCTTCGGTGCACAAGCCATCCTGGATCTCCTTAACACGCTCGGTGAGGTGTTTTGCTTCGGGAGCAATGTATTTGCCGTTGAGACGGCGGGCCAGCACGCCAACCTGGGGATGGCTGATGCCGGCGGGGCAGCGGGAGGAGCAGATGCCGCACATAACGCAGTCAAAGCTCAGCTCGGCGCAGGTGGCAAAGTCGCCACGCTGGGCAGCGGCGATGTACTGCATAACATCCAGGCCCTGGCTGCAGCCGTTGGTGCAGGCGTTGCAGCCGATGCAGCTGTAAATTTCGGGGTAAAGCTGCATCATGACCTGGGCGTCGGCCTTGATCTCGTTGATGTCATAAACCTGCTTTTCCAGGGGGAAGAAAGGAAGAGTGGCCACGTACATGTTTTCCTGTACGGTGGTCTGGCAGGCAAGGGCAACCTTCAGTTCGCGTTCACCCTTGAGGCGGTAGAGGGTGGCGCAGGCGCCGCAGAAGCCGTTGCGGCAGCCGCAGCCGCGCACCAGCTTGTAGCCGGCATATTCCATGGCCCCCATAATGGTAAGACCTTCGGGCACTTCATATTTTTTGCCCATCAGATAAACATTCAGCATTTCTGTTTCCCTCCATTAATACTCATCGGGCAGTTCGCCAAGTTCGTCGTAGCGGAAGACGGGGCCGTCCTTGCAAACATACTTGTGGCCAATGTTGCAGCGGCCGCACTTGCCCACGCCGCACTTCATGCGAAGTTCCATGGTGGTGTAGACCTGGGTATGACCAAAGCCCAGCTTTTCCAGGGCCTGCAGGGTGAACTTGATCATGATGGGAGGACCACAGACCAGTGCACGGCCATAGGTGTCGGGGTTGAAGCCCAGTTCGCCAACATAGTTGGGAACAAAGCCCACGTGACCATCCCAGCCCTCCTGGGCTGCGTCGATGGTCAGGTAAACGTCAATGCCGGCCTCCTGGCACCATTCATTGACAATTTCGGGGTAATCCACCAGGTCATCCTTGGAACGGGAACCGTAAACGATGGCTACCTTGCCGTAATCGGCGCGGTTATCGCGAACATAGTTGATGACCGAACGCAGGGGTGCCAGGCCGATGCCGCCGGCAACGAACAGCAGGCTCTGGCCCTTCAGGTCGGTATCCACAGGGAAAGCATTGCCATAGGGACCGCGAACGGTGATCTGCTGGCCCACTTCCATGCGGTGCAGCCATTCGGTCAGGCAGCCGCACTTTTTGATGGAAAATTCCATGAATTCCTTGTTGGTGGGGGAAGAGGTGATGGAGAACATCGCCTCGCCCACACCGGGAATGGAAAGCATGGCGCACTGGCCGGGCTTGTGCTCAAAGCACTTGCCGCCCTCCAGGGCATTTACGCGGAAGGTTTTTACGTCGGGGGTGTCCACCCGAACGTCGGTGACTACTCCCAGCACCGGTACCAGAGTTTCCTTTGTCATTTGTTCTCCTCCCCAAGTGCTTTGATCACTTTCACAATGTTCAGATTCATGGGGCACTTGCGCACGCAGCGGCCGCAGCCCACACAGGAGTACAATCCCTCGTTGTTGGCGGGGTAGTAGCACAGCTTGTGCATAAAGCGCTGGCGGTAGCGTTCCACCTGGGTGGGACGGTTGGTGCCGTGTGCCATCAGGGTAAAGTCGGAATACATGCAGGAGTCCCAGCAGCGGTAGCGCTGGATGTCCTTGCCGCTGTCGTAGTCGCGGATGTCATAGCACTGGCAGGTGGGGCATACGAAGGTGCAGCTTCCGCAGCCCAGGCAGGCCATGGAAAGCTTCTTCCACTTGTCGGAACCAAACATCTCCATCATGTGGTCGCCGTCCAGGCCCTTCAGGCTCAGGTTGGCAAAGGGCTTTTCGGCCAGCTTTTTGGTGATCTCGGCCTTAACAGGCTCGACATCGGCGGCGTTGGCTTCTTCGGTTTCCCAGTTAGCCATCAGCTCTTCGCCCCGCTTAGTCTGTGCTTCGGCGTAGTACTCCTCCCCTGCCTTCCACAGCACCACGTCGGCGGTGGGGTTGGCGGGGTCGATGCCGAACACACCGCAGAAGCAGGTGTCTTCGGGCTGGCCGCAGGCAATGGCCACGGTGATGCCGTGGGCACGGCGGGCGGCGTAATAGGTGTCAACAGGGTCTACCAGAAAGACGCGATCCAGCACTTCAAAGGCCTTCAGGTCGCAGGCGCGGGCGCCAAACAGCACATAGTCCTGGCTGCAGCGTTCCTGTTCGGTCAGGCTGATGTTCTTGCCCTCCACGCGGAAGTGCATCATATCCTCCCACTGGGGGAACAGCACATCCTTGGGGGATTTTTCGGTCTTGCAGGTGTCCAGGTTCAGCTTTGCGCCTTCTTCATAGCGGTCATACTGCACCAGACCGTTTTCCTCGATGGGGGCATACACGGGCATGGGGATGGACTTGATGATGTCTTCTACCTTTGCGGCAGCAAATTTACGCATCATTCGTTCCCCCTTTCGTGTACAATGCCGGGTTCCACGTCACCCAGGGTGTAGCTGGTCATGGGGGTTCTTTCCTCTTCACCCACACCGGCCTGATAATCGCCGTACAGCTCGTTCATATCCTTGATGAACTTGCGGTTGAGCAGATGCAGGGGGATGTTCTGGGGGCATACACGGCTGCATTCGCCGCAGTCGGTGCAGCGTCCGGCCACGTGATAGGCGCGGATGATGTGGAACATGTTTTCTTCAAAATCGGTGACGTTTGCCTTGCTGGCAATGCCCGAATTGGGGTTATCGAACACACACTTGACACAGGTGCAGGCGGGGCATACGTTGCGGCAGGCGTTGCAGCGGATGCAGCGGGAAAGCTCGTTTCTCCAGAACTCAAAGCGTTCTTCATGGCTCATCTGTTCCAGCTTGCTTACCTGTTCAAAGCGGTCGGCTTCGGGCATGGGCTGGCGGGCTTCCTCGTCGTCGATGATCTCGTCATAGATCTCGTGGGTCTTGCCCTTGCAGCAGGTGCACTTGAGCAGCAGGCCGTTTTGGTCCTCCATGCCCTTGCAGCCCACACCGATGATGTAAAAGTTTTCACGGTTCAGGCGGTGTTCGTGCAGCAGCTGGTTAAAAGAGAAGGTGTCGCAGGGCTTGAGCATGACCAGGGTCTTGCCTTCTGCCTTGTTCAGCTTCAGGCAGTATTTGCTCAGGTTTGCGCCGGCGTATTTGCCGTATACAAAGCCTTCCATGTCCTTGGCATTTTCAAACAATGCGGGGGACCAGTCGTGCTCCAGTTCGCCCGGCTGCCAGCCCAGCACACGGGCAACGGTGCCGTCGGCCAGCAGTTCCAGGGCGCGTTTTTTCAGTTCGTTTGCGATCATTTGCATCTCAGATCACCCAACTTTCTGTTCTCGCCCAATTCGGTAATGGTCTTGGCGAATTCATTCATGGTGTTGGCAAACTTCTGGCCCTCGGCAGCCGATACCCATTCCACACGGGTGCGGCCGCGCTCGATGCCCAAAAAGTCCAGCATGCTGAACAGCATGGTCATGCGGCGGCGGGCGTAATAGTTGCCGCTGGTGTAGTGGCAGTCGCCGGGGTGGCAGCCGCAGATGATAACACCGTCGGCGCCGCGTTCAAAGGCGCGCAGGATAAACATGGGGTTTACGCGGCAGCTGCAGGGAACGCGGATGATCTTGATTTCGGCAGGATAGGCAAGTCTGCCCGAACCGGCCAGGTCGGCGCCCGCATAGGAGCACCAGTTGCAGCAGAAGGCTACAACTTTGGGTTTCCAGGTCTTTTCGTTTACAGACATATTGCATCCACCTCCGCCATGATTTGCTGGTTCGAGAAGCCCTTCAGGTCCATTGCGCCGGAGGGACAGGTTACGGTGCAGGCACCGCAGCCCTGGCACACAGCCGGGTTGACCTGGGCGATGCGGCGTACTTCACGCACGCCGGGGCCGCGCACTTCCTTTTCAATGTAGGTGATGGCACCGTAGGGACATACCTTTTCGCACTGGCTGCAGCCGTTGCACAGCAGTTCGTTGCTGCCGGCCACGCAGGGGTTGGTCACCAGGTGGTCCTTGGCCAGCAGGCCGATGACCTTGCTGGCGGCGGCGCCGGCCTGGGCAACCGTTTCAGGAATATCCTTGGGGCCCTGGCACACGCCGCTGAGGAAGATGCCGGCGGTGGGGGATTCCACGGGGCGCAGCTTGGGATGTGCTTCGGTAAAGAAGTCGTTGGTATCCATGGAGGAAGTGAGCATGGTACCGATGCTGCGGGCGGTGGGGTCGGGCTCGATGGCAGTGGCCAGAACCACCAGGTCGGCGGCGATGGTGATCTGCTCGCCGTTGATGAGGTCGCTGCCCTGTACCATCAGTTTGCCGTTTTCGTTGGCAACCTTGCCAACCTGGCCCTTGATGTAGTCAACACCGTACTGTTCCACGGCGCGGCGGTAGAACTCGTCGAAGTTCTTGCCGGGGGTACGCACATCTATGTAGAAGACATGAACATCGGTGTCGGGGTATTTTTCGCGGATGAGCATGGCGTGCTTGGCGGTGTACATACAGCAGATCTTGCTGCAGTAAGGCTTGCCGCGCTTGGTGTTTTCGTCACAGCGGCTGCCCACACACTGTACAAAAACGATGGTGTGGGGATGTTTGCCGTCGCTGGGGCGCACCAGGGTGCCCTTGCTGGGGCCGGCGGCGTTCATCAGTCGTTCCAGTTCCAGGCTGGTGACAACGTCGGCGTTTTCGGCATAGCCCAGTTCGTTCAGGGGGTTGGCGTCGATGGGCTGGAAGCCGGTGGCCACCACGATGGCGCCGTATTCCCGTTCGATCAGTTCATCCTGCTGCTTGTAGTTGATGGCGCCGGCGGTGCAAACACGCTCGCAAAGACCGCACTTGTCGTTCTTCAGCTTGTTGCACTGTTCGGGGTCGATGACAGCCACATTGGGGATGGCCTGGGCGAAGGGGATGTAGATGGCGGGACGGTTGTCCAGCTCCATGTTGAATTCGTTTTTGCCCTTCTTGGCGGGGCACTTGGCCATGCACAGGCCGCAGCCGGTGCACTTCAGTTCGTCAACATAGCGGGCCTTTTTGCGGATGGTGGCGGTGAAGTTGCCCACAAAGCCGTTTACCTTTTCCACCTCGGCATAGCTGATGATGTTGATCTTTTCGCTTTGGCTGGCCTCCACCATTTTGGGGGTGAGGATACAGGCCGAGCAGTCCAGGGTGGGGAAGGTCTTATCCAGCTGGGCCATGCGGCCGCCGATGGTGGGACGCTTTTCCACGATGTCCACTTCAAAGCCCGCATCGGCAACATCCAGTGCGGTCTGGATGCCGGCAATGCCGCCGCCGATGACCAGGCAGCGCTTCTTTACAGCGCTGGTGCCGGCCTGCAGGGGCATGTTGTTGCGCAGCTTGGCAATGGCCGAACGGGCCAGGATGATGGCCTTTTCGGTGCCTTCGGCCATGTCCTTGTGGATCCAGGAGCACTGCTCGCGGATGTTGGCGATTTCGACCATATAGGGGTTAAGGCCGGCGGCTTCGGCAGTTTTGCGGAAGGTGGCCTCGTGCATACGGGGCGAGCAGGAGCAGACCACGATGCCATCCAGGTGGTGTTCCTTGATGGCCTCCTGAATCATCTTCTGACCTGCGGCAGAGCACATATACTGGTATTCGGTGGAAACGACCACACCGGGCTCGTTCTTCACTGCTTCGGCAACCGCCTTTACGTCAACGGTTGCTGCAATGTTGGAGCCGCACCAGCACACGAATACACCAATTTTTTGCATTTGTGGTTTTCCTCCTTACTTCCGGTATTTGCGCATGGCTGCCATCAGCAGCTGCTGGGGAACCTTTTCGTCCACCATGGGGGGGATGTCGCGGGGACCCTTGTGGTCCATTCCCTGCTGGCGGATCTTCATCAAACGTACGGCCTCGACCAGTTTGCCGGGTTCAACGCCGCGGGGGCAGCGCTGCACACAGGCCATGCAGCTCAGGCACATATAGATGGAATCGCTTTCCATCAGCTTTTCGATCTGGCCACGGTCGACCATGGTGACAAACTGGTGGGGATGGTATTCCATCTTGTCGTAGTTGGGGCAGGTGGCGCTGCACTTGCCGCACTTCATGCACTTGCGGGGGTTAACACCGCTGATGCGCAGCGCGGTTTCGGTCAAAAACTTTGCGTTGTTTTCCATCACTGCACCTCCTTGACGCCCAGGGCCTCGGCCAGCAGCTCGGTAAAGTAATGTACCGGCATGGTTTCCTTGACGGCGTTTTCGATCAGGTTGTAGCGGCACAGGGGGCAGGCGGTGATCAGTTCTTCCACGCCGGCGGCCTTGGCCGAATGGAGGGCGCGGTCCACCTGGTTTACGGCAACCTGCTTATCCTCCAGCACCACATAGGCGCCGCAGCATTCGTTGCGGTAGGGGTAGGTGACAGCCTCAGCACCCAGGGCACGGATAAAGTTTTCGATGATGGTGGGGTTTTCGGGGTCGTCAAAGGCCAGGGCCTTGCCGGGGCGCAGGAACATGCAGCCGTAGAAGGCGCCGATCTTGCGGCCGGTCAGGGGGTTGACCACTCGCTTGGCCAGCTCATCAAAGCCGATCTCGTCGCGGATCAGCTCCAGGAAGTGGATCACCTGGGTGCTGCCGTCATAGGGAACTTCGGGCTTCATGTAGTTGGTGGCCTTGGTGCGGAAGTTTTCGTCGTTGTTCCAGTCGTAGTTGGTGCGCTTGATGACGTGGTGGCAGGCCGAGCACATGGTGACCAGCTTGCCCTCTTCGGCATCCATCAGGGCGCGCACCGAGGAAAGACGGGAGGCGATCTCATCCTTGACAGCGGGATAAACGGCGCCGCAGCACTGCCACTGGGGCAGTTCCTTCAGCTCGATGCCCAATGCCTTGGCCGAAGCGCGAGCATACAGGTCAAGTTCCTTGGCCCGGTCTTTCAGGGTACATCCGGGATAATAACTGTAAGTCATGACCAGGTCTCCTTTACTTGCACATTTCTTCGGGCTTGAATACTTCGTCAAATTTTTCTTCGGTGAGGAAGCCCAGGGATACGCAGGCTTCCTTCAGCGAAATGTTTTCTTTATAAGCCTTCTTTGCGGTTTTGGCGGCGTTGTCGTAACCGATGTAGGGGTTCAGGGCGGTTACCAGCATCAGGCTGTTGTACAGGTTGTGATGCATCTTTTCGCGGTTGGCGGTGATGCCGCTGGCGCAGTTGGCGTTGAAGGAACGGAGCGAGTCGGCCAGCAGGCGTGCCGACTGCAGGAAGTTGTAGATCAGCACAGGCATGAATACGTTCAGTTCAAAGTTGCCCTGGCTGGCGGCCACGCCAACGGCGGTGTCGTTGCCCATGACCTGTACGGCAACCATGGTCACCGATTCGCACTGGGTGGGGTTTACCTTGCCGGGCATGATGGAGGAGCCGGGTTCGTTTTCGGGGATGAAGATCTCGCCCAGGCCGTCGCGGGGGCCGCTGGCCAGCCAGCGCACATCGTTGGCGATCTTCATCATGTTGCAGGCCAGGGCCTTCAGGGCGCCATGGGCAAACACCAGTTCATCCTTTGCGGTAAGGGCGTGGAACTTGTTGGGGGCGGTGACAAAGGCCTTGCCGGTCATGGCGGCAACTTCCTTGGCTACCTCTTCGGCAAAGCCCTTGGGGCAGTTGAGGCCGGTGCCCACCGCGGTGCCGCCCAGGGCCAGTTCACGCAGGCCGGGCAGAGCCAGTTCCAACTGGCCGCGGGTCTTTTCCAGCATGTTGCGCCAGCCGCTGATCTCCTGGGGGAAGCTGATGGGAACTGCATCCTGCAGGTGGGTACGGCCGGTCTTTACGACCCCTTCGTTTTCTGCTTCCAGACGCTTAAAGGTGGCGATCAGTTCATCGATCGCGGGGAAGAGGCTGTCCTCGATGGCCAGCACAGCCGAAATGTGCATGGCAGTGGGGAAGGTATCGTTGGAGGACTGGGACATATTGATGTGGTCATTGGGATGGCAGAGCTTTTCGCCCAGAATTTCGTTGGCGCGGTTGGCAATGACCTCGTTGGCGTTCATGTTGGACTGGGTGCCGCTGCCGGTCTGCCACACCACCAGGGGGAAGTGGTCGTTCAGCTTGCCGGCGATCACTTCGTCGCAGGCGCTGCAGATAGCGGCCAGACGCTTGTCGTCCATCTTTTCGGGCTTGATGCGGTTGTTGGCAATGGCGGCAGCCTTCTTCAGGATGCCGAAGGCGTGGGTGATCTCACGGGGCATAATTTCGCCGCCGATGACAAAGTTCTGCTTGCTGCGCTGGGTCTGTGCGCCCCAGTACTTTTCGGCAGGCACCTGCATCTCGCCCATCGAGTCTCGTTCAATACGGAATTCCATCTCTTTTCCCTCCGTTTTCATTTATTTCAACGTTAAATTTTAAGCTGGTTAATAACCGATTTGAGGGCGTCGGCGCTGGCACGCAGCTGGCCCATTTCCTTTTCGGTCAGGGTGGGCAGGATGCGGCCCTGGATGCGGCCGGCGCCGATCAGCACGGGCAGGCTCAGGCAAACGTCTTCGATGCCGTATTCGCCGTGGAGCATGGTGGACAGGGTGTCGACCGAGTTTACGCCGCCGGTCAGGTGGTCGCAGATGGTGCAGACCGAAACGGCAATGGCGTAGTTGGTGCAGCCCTTGCGCTCAATGATCTTGGCGCCGGAAGAGCGCATATAGTGGTAAATTTCGTCATAGTCCAGATCGATCATCAGGTCATTGTAGAGGTCGATCTTTTTCTTGTAGTCGGCAATGCTGATGGTGGAAACTTCGGCAACGCTCCAGGGGATGAAGGAGGTTTCGCCGTGTTCGCCGAATACATAGGCGTGTACATTCTTCTGCGAAACCGACAGGTACTGGGCAATGCGGGCACGCAGGCGCACGGTATCCAGCAGGGTGCCGCTGCCGATGATGCGGTCTTCGGGAATACCCGAAACCTTGTGGAACACATAGGTGAGAATATCAACAGGGTTGGAAACGATGATGTAGGTGGCATCGGGGCAGGTCTTGGTGATCTTGGAGGCAATATCCTTCATGATATCCACATTGGTCTGCGCCAGGTCGATGCGGGTCTGACCGGGCTTGCGGGGCAGGCCGGAGGTGATTACCACAATTTCACTGCCTGCGGCAGCTTCATATGTCCCGGCAGAAACGGTGACAGGCTTGGCCAGCAGGGGGCTGCCCTGATGGATGTCCATCGCTTCACCCAAGGCCTTGTTCTCGTTGATGTCAACCAGAACGATCTCGTCTGCCAGGTTTTTCAAGGTCAATGCGAATGCAGTAGTTGCGCCGACACTGCCGGCGCCGATAACGGTAATTTTTTCTGCTGCCATAGCTTTTTCCCTACCTTTTCCTCTTATTTATATCAGCTTGTTTTTTCGGCTTTTCAAAGCTTGCAAAAAGCCCGTTTTTCTACGGGTATCATTATATCATTTTTCTGCCCCTTTTGTACATATTTGCAAATGTATATTCAGTATTTTATTAGCGACAAAATTTTAACAATCTCGGTCATTTTTGCAAAAAAACCTTTCTTCTGCTTTGTGATAGTAAGCAAATTGACGGGGTTAAGTTTGTCTAACTCGTTAAAATCATCAATTCGCTCTATTTTTATTTGAAAATTTCATCATTTTGTACATAACAAAAGTATAGCATCTTTCCAAAAACATAGATGCGAAAGGAAATTATTGGGTTTTTTTGCGCAAAAAAGCCCAAATTCAGCACGATTTTGCCAAATTTGGGCTATCTTTTTTATTCCCCTTTCTCGATACGGAAAATCATCCGCAGCACGCAGGAAATGATCCGTGGGCTCTTCCAAACGATGACCTTCATATGCAAACACCAACCTTTCCAAAAATCAAAGGGACTGCGGGTCATTTGTGGCAAACCGTTCTGTTTGCTCTGTTTTATCTTACGCAGCAGCCCCTTTTTGTGTGAAAAGGTCTGTTTTTCTTTTTTACCGCTTCTGTTCAAAAAATCCACGCAGCAGCCCGGCGCACTCCTGCTCCAGCACTCCGGCGGTCAGCACCGGCGCATGGTTAAAGGGCATGTGGAAAAAATTCGCCACACTGCCGCAGCAGCCGGCACGGGGGTCGGGCGCACCGTATACCACACGCTGCAGGCGGCTGTTGATGATGGTTCCGGCGCACATAGGGCAGGGCTCCAGGGTGACATAAAGGGTGCAGTCCTCCAGCCGCCAATCCCCCAGCACACGGCAGGCTTCCTCAATGGCCAGCAACTCGGCGTGGGCGGTGGCCATGTGGTTCTGCTCCCGCAGATTGTGGGCGGCGGAAACGACCTTTCCCTGCCGCACAACCACAGCCCCCACCGGGACCTCTCCCAGCCGGGCGGCCTGTTGGGCCTGTTCCAGGGCCAATTTCATATAGGTTTCATCTTCGGGTCGGGCAAACATTTTCCTCTCCCCTTTCGTATCAGACTTTTATGATCCCATACAGGATGCGCACCAGCATAAAGGCAGCGGCCGCCAGCAACACCGGAGCGCAGTAAAAATCTTTTCGGGACCGGGGCGGGGTCAGCCGAGCCCGGATCCAACTGCCGTAAAGCCGCAGCAGCGCCGCCGCGCCAACCAGGATCAGTACCGCCCAGATGACCAGCACCGGCAAAACAGAAGACCGGCCCTCCAGCAAATAGTTGAGGGTCATGGCAAGGGCATTGTAGCAGGTGTGGACCACCACCGAAAGGCCGATGCCCCCGGTTATCACCACAAAGGCGCCCAGCAGCGCCCCGGTAAGCAGCGCCGGAAGGAACTGCAGCGGCGAAGCGTGGCAAAGGGCAAACAGCACCGCCGAGCACCAAACGGCCCACAAATCGCCCCAAGGGCGCAGCATCCGCAGCACCACCCCGCGGAAGACGACCTCTTCCACCAGGGCCGCCAACAGGCTGTAGCCCACAAAGGTGATGGCAAGGGCGGGCCAGCCCAGGTCGGTGTTCACCGCAGCATGCAAGATCTCCACCCCCTCGCGGGCGGCGGTCAACTGCATCAGCCAGGCCAGCAGATTGCCCAGGCAGGCAACCCCAAATCCGGCCGCCAAAGCCGAGGGAAGGAACCATCTGTCCTTGACCAGGTTGGGATGGGGCAGGGGACGGATCTCTTCCCGCAGGGCCCATCCCGCCAGGGCAAAGGGCAGCAGCAGCGAAACAGCGTAGCGCGCCAATGAAACGGCGGTCTGCACCAACTCTCCCCGGTTGGCCGCCCAGCCATCCCACACAAAGGAAAGGATGCCGCTGAGGGAGATGTAGCCCAGCATGGCCAAACCGATGCCGTTGGCCAGACGGAACAGGCTGTCGGCGCTATTCTTTTTTGCGGCAGCGTGATCCTTCATTGTGCCCGTCCTTTCCAGGGTCTTTTTCCAAATTCAGTATACCATATCCACCGCAAAAAGCCACGCCAAAACAAAAAATTGCCCCTTGTCCATCTTCCAATATTTCGCCGTTTCGTGTATACTTAAACTATTAATAGATTATTCGCCCAACCGGAGGGATGATAGATGGAACAGCGCAACCAGTTTACCGAAGAAATGCTTCGTCAAATGTACCAGCGCCGCGGCTACCAGGTGATGCGCCTGTGCAGCGAGGCTGTGAACGACCGCCAGAAGGCGATGGACATGACCTTCCAGGCCTTTGGCGACGCCTACCGTCAGCTTGGCGGCCTGCCCGGAGAGCTTTCGGCAGAAGAACAGGACGATATTCTGCTGGAGTGCACCCGCAAGGTAGTTCGTTCCGCCCTGAATATCCCCGAAGAACCGGCCCAGCCCATTGTTTTGGAGGACATGCCCTCCCCCATGCCGGAAGCGGAAGAAGAGATCCCCCCCGTGCTGAACCTGGAGGATCTGCCCATCCTGGAAGAAGAACCTTCCCTCCCGGAACCGGAAGCTGCCCTGCCCGAAGAACCCGCTGCCCCCAGCATGATCGAAAAGTTCAACACCATGCAGGCCGAAGCCCCCCTGGAAGACAGCTCCCTGGAGCTGACCGACACCTCGGGCAGTACCTTTGGCTGGAGCCTGCTGGTTTTTATCCTGGTTCTGGTCATTCTTGCCCTGCTGTGGGCCATTTGGGGCGTTGCCCAAAACATCTTCCCCATCCCCCAGCTTGATCTGGGCTACCAGTGGTTCAACGCCAACGTCTATCCCCTGTTCTGACAAAACCACAAACAAAAAGCCGACCTCCACAGAGGCCGGCTTTTTTATTTTACCTATTTAATTTATTTTTCTTCCTTCATCTTTTCGGCAAAACGGCAAAGGGCCTCAAAGGTTTTTTCGCTGATGTCGTGCTCTATTTTGCAGGCGTCTTCCCGGGCTGTCTCTTCGTCCACCCCCAGCGACATCAAAACCCCTGTGAGCACAGTGTGGCGCCGGAACATGCTTTGGGCAATATCCAGGCCGGCCTGGGTAAGGCTGATCAGCCCGTCGCTGTCCATGGTGATATAGCCGTTTTCGCGCAGGCGCTTGGTGGCGTAGCTTACGCTGGGTTTGGTAACACCCAAGTGGTCAGCCACATCGATGGAGCGCACATAGCCGCGGCTTTGCTGCAGCATCAGCATGGTTTCCAAATAGTCCTGTGCAGATTTTTGAATTTTCATTGGGGTTCCCTCCCCTTTTCTTTCTTTTTAAAAGGGTACCATAAGCACCTATAAAATGCAAGGTTTCGCCCTTCTCCTCCGCATGGCTTTTTATTTTACCTGGAAGAACTCTACGCGCTCGCCGGTGGGGCTGAACACAAAGGCCACACGGGCGGGATAGGGTGGCTCGGAGCCGATGACGATATCCTTGGGTTCCCAGCCGGGATCGGGAGTGGCACCGGCTTCCAGAGCGGTGCGGTAGGCGGCGTCGGCGTCCTCCACATCCAGGGCAAAGTGGCCGATCACGCCAACGGCACCCTTGCCGTCTCCATCGGCAAAAATCTCCAGAATGCTGCCGTCACCCATGTCCATCATGGCGCCGGCCTGGCCACCTTCGCCCCAGGTGCGCAGCAGCTTCATTCCCAAAGCTTCATAAAACTTGATACAGACATCCATATCCTTTACGTTAATGGCCACATGATGCAGCCCTTTTACGGTGCTTTTGCTCATTGCAGTTCCTCCTAAAAAGGTTTCAGTACACTTTTATTATATAACAGAAAGGTCGAAATGAAAAGAAAAAGAAGGGGCTTTTTTTCGCGCTATGGAAGGATTTTTGTCGAAGCTAAAAATATTTTAACACAACACTTGTTTTATAAAAAGAATATGTTATAATTTGTTTATAAATATTGTTTTTAGTATGATACACCTGTTGAGATAAAGGAGTTTTTCGCATGAATACGCCAAATAATAAGCGTCGTCAGGAATCCCGCAACCGGATGGAAAGCGCCTTTGTGCAGTTGCTGCAAAGCCATGAGCCCGAGGAATTAACGGTGACAGACCTGTGCCGTGCCGCCCAGGTGAACCGCACCACCTTTTACGCCAACTACAACGATTTGAAGGACCTGGCCCTTTCGGTGCACCAGCGGTTCGAGGCCGAGCTGCAAGGCTCCTATGAAGAGGACGACACCGTTTCCTCCTGGCGCGATGTGGGCTTTCTCAAGCTGTTCCAGCACATCTACGACAACCAGATCTTTTACCGCACCTACTTCAAGCTGGGGCTGGGGGACCGGCTGAGCTTCAGCGGAATGGACGAAAAGCTGCTGAAGGCCTACTCCGGACGCCACGCGGGCTACCACAAGGAATTTTTCCGCAGCGGCATGGTGGCGGTCATCAAAATGTGGCTAAACAGCGGCTGCAGCCAATCCCCCGAAGAGATGAGCCGCATTGTTGGGGACGAATATCACGGCAGAAAACGGCTTTTTTAAGACAAAAACTCCCGAAATCAGACGATTCCGGGAGTTTTTTTACAATAGGTCGTGCTGGATGGGCGTGGTGAACATTTTTTGAGCAAGGGCACGGTCGTCGGTCTGGCCCAGCACCCACATCAGCTTTGTCACCGAAGCTTCGGGGGTCATGTCATGGGCTTCCAGCACACCGGGCAGTTCCTTGGCCAGCCTGCCCACCTCATAGATGCCCAGGTCGCTGCCCTCGTGCTGCACCTGGGTGGAAAAAACGGCAATGCGCCCGCTGGCAGTCCAGTCGGTAACCGCCTTCAGCATGGCGCTGTCGTGGCTGTCGGGCAGGCCGCCCACGCCAAAGCCCTCAATGACGATGGCCCGGAACATGGGCTTGAGGAACTGGAAAATTTCGGCCCGGATGCCCGGCACAAGCCGCAGCACAAAAACCGCAGGGTCCAGCTTGGTGTAGAACTGCACCGGGGGCAGGTCGGTGGGCTTGGGCATAAAGAAGATGAGGCGGGAATCGCGAAAGACCGCCGTTTCGGGGTAGTCGATGCTGGAAAAGGCGTCGAAGCTTTTGCTGCGCACCTTGCGGGCGCGGGTGCCCAAAATCACCTTGTTGTCAAAAACGATCTGCACCCCCCAGGCTCCATCGGCACCGGCGTAGGAGAAGGCCCGCAGCAGGTTGTTTCGGGCATCGGTATCCCGGTTGTAGATGGACTTTTGGCTGCCGGTAAGCACGATGGGCTTGGAGGTATTCTGGATCATGTAGCTGAGGGCCGAGGCGGTGTAGGCCATGGTGTCGGTGCCGTGGGTAATGACAAAGCCGTCGTATTTTTCATAGTTTTCCCGCACCGCTTGGGTCATGCCCACCCAATGTTCCGGCCCCACATTGGTGGAGTCCAGGTTATAAAGCTGCAGGGTCTCGATTTGGCAGATCTCGGCCAGCTCGGGCACAAAATCCAGCAATTCCCGCGGGGTGATGGCCGGGGCCAGGCCGCCCTGTTCGTTGGGGCGGCAGGCAATGGTGCCGCCTGTGGCAAGCAGAAGGATCTTTTTCATAACGGGTCCTCCCTCATTCTTATTGTTCTGTTTTTAGAGTACCCCGCCCGCCTTTGTTTGTCAATACGGCGGTTTGACACCCCATTACTGGGGGGATATAATGAATTTGAATTACGTTATCATCTTCTGAAAAGGAGATCCCCTATGCCCAACATCATCGAACTGACCGACATCACAGCTCCCGAGCTGGATGTGTTTGCCCGCCTGACCGAAGCCCAGCTGCGCAGCCGCCTGGAGCCGGAAAAGGGCATCTTTATTGCCGAAAGCCCAAAGGTCATCCGCCTTGCCCTGAATGGGGGCTATACGCCCGTTTCGCTGCTGATGGAGCGGCACCACATCACCGGGCAGGGAGCTGACATCATCGCCCGCTGCGGCGAAATTCCGGTCTATACCGCCGACCGGGAGGTGTTGGCCCAACTGACCGGTTACGAGCTGACCCGGGGCATCCTGTGCGCCATGCGCCGCCCTGTGCTGCGCACCGCGGAGGAACTGTGCGCCAACGCTCGCCGTGTGGCTGTGCTGGAAGGCATCGCCGATTCCACCAATGTGGGGGCCATCATCCGTTCGGCCGCCGCGTTGAATGTGGACGCCGTGCTGCTGACCCCCACCTGCTGTGATCCCCTGTGCCGCCGTGCCGTGCGTGTCAGCATGGGCACCGTCTTCCAGGTGCCCTGGACCCGCATTGGCGAAGACCCCGCCGAATGGCCCCACCCCGGTATCGAACGGCTGCAGGCCATGGGCTTCAAAACCGCTGCCATGGCCCTCACCGACAAATCCATCAGCATGGAAGACCCCGCCCTGACCCAGGAGGAAAAGCTGGCCATCGTGCTGGGCACCGAAGGGGATGGTCTGGTACACCAGACCATTGCCGACTGCGACTACACGGTGCGCATCCCCATGGCCCACGGGGTGGATTCGCTGAACGTTGCCGCCGCCAGCGCTGTTGCCTTCTGGCAGCTTCGTGCAAAATAAAAGTCCCGTTCTTTCGAAAGGAGGCGTTCCCTTTGAAAAGAAAATTGACCGCACTTCTTCTCTGCATTGTGCTTTTCATGACCTTTTCGGTCACAGCTTGTGCCGACATCGGCCCCAAAGCGTCGGTACAGATCACCTTTACCGGAATCGAGGGGGAAACCTACTACGGGACCCTGCTTTCTGAAACCAGGTCCACCGGCCCCTCCTCGGCCTGGGATGGCAAGTCGGAATACCACCACTACCGGTATGGCGAAGAAGGCCGACCGGTCTGGGAGAAATTTGTCTCCTATGAAGATGAGGACGGTTTCTACTTTTTGCAGGAGTGGTGGGACTGCTCTGAAGGCAATGAGCTGCGCTGGACCTACCGCCCGCCCTCTGTCTTCAAAGTTTTGCTCTATTTCCCTGAAAGCGACAGCTTTTTGGTAAGCCCGGTTTACGAGCAATATGCCTTTGACAGTTACTATACCGTCGATCTTTCCGACCTTTCTGCGCCGCTGACGGCACAGCGAAGCTACGACTTCACCTGGGAACTCATTTCCCTCGTGATACGGATCGTCCTGACCATTTTGCTGGAACTCGCCGTTGCTCTGCTTTTTGGATTCCGGGAGAAGAAACTGATAACCTTTATTGCGGCCACCAATATCGCCACCCAGGTGATTTTGAATGTGGCGCTCAACATCATCAACTACTATTCCGGATCGTGGGCCTTTGTGTTTGGCTATATTCTGCTGGAACTGGTTGTGTTTGTGGTGGAGGCAGTGGTTTTTTCTGCCCTGTTCCGCCGCTTCAGCGAAAAAGAGCACAAATTGGCCAAAGTTATTTTCTTTGCGCTTGCGGCCAACGTGCTTTCCTTTATTCTGGGGTATTGGCTCTCGCTTTTGATCCCGGGAATTTTTTGAAGCCCACTTTGCAAATAAAAAACAGCCATCCGCAGATGGCTGCTTTTTATTTGTGCAATCTCCACACGATAGATACCGCCATCCGGCGACAAGTTTCGAACCAGCCGCGCAGCGGATATCATAACTTCTTCCCTATTCACCATTGATTTTTACTTGCATCAAAAATCGACAGTAAATAGGAAAATCGCGAAAAGTGAAGAGTGAAGAGGTAATAGTGAATAAGTAAAATCGACACCCTTCTGCGGAAGGATGTCGATTTTTTGGCGGAGATGGTGGGATTCGACGGGCCTCATTTCCGCTTTGCGGAAATATAGGATGCAGAGCGCCTGCGGCGTCTGCCCAACAGTCCCCCGGACTGTTGGATCGAAACTCTCGAATCCCACCTTAAAAAAAAGAACCCGCCGCCCAAGGCGGCAGGTTCTTTTTGGCGGAGATGGTGGGATTCGAACCCACGTGCCTGTCTCCAGACAAAACGATTTCGAGTCGTTCTCGTTACGACCACTTCGATACATCTCCATATTCTGTTCCCCTGAAAGGAACGACAATCATTATATCAGACAAAGAGAGGAATAGTCAATATTTTTTGCAAGAAATACGAATTTTTTAGTTGACATTCTTTTTTGAGTATGGTATTATATCTAAGCTGTCTGATGCGCCCTTAGCTCAGCTG
>JAGAPB010000069.1 GCA_017847995.1 Oscillospiraceae bacterium | reverse complement strand
GTAGGAATTTTTGGCGCCGATGAGGATAGGCTTACCCTGCCGCAGTTGGGCATAGATCCCCGAAAGATAATTGGGCCCCGATGTTACAGCGGTGTAATTAGCTGGCCAGTAAAGGTTGCCGGAGGAATCGTAGCTGAGACGTTTGGACATGGCATCGGGATAAACAGTCGTTCCGGTGCGGTAGGATTCCATCATGGCGATGCCGGTGGTGGTGCAGCCGATCTGACCGATGGTCTTACCCGAGCTGCCTATCTTTACCGAAGCCCAGCGGCTGTCGGTCTGCTTGTAGCTGGGCACCGAAAGAGACACCGCCGGAAAACTTCCGTTTGTGGAAAGATACTGGCTGCTGACGTAGCCGGTTTTTGTGCCGTGATACAAAATACGGCTCCATCCGTTGGAGGTGGAAAGCACCACCACAGTGGTGCCGCTGGGCAGGCTGCCTACTTTGGAGTATCCCGTGCCAGCGCCGCTGCGAACATTCAGGTTCCCCCACTGGGTTTTGACCTTTGCGGTGTTGGAGGAGATGGCGCGGATATAATCGGCATGGCAGTAGCCGTACTGATCCGCGGCATATTCCACCTGCCACCAGGAGCCGGACCTGGACAGCAAAGTAACATAGCTGCCCTTGGCCAGGGTTTTTACCACCTGGGCGGAGGTGGATGCCCGGCTGCGGACATTCAGGCTGCCGGAGGAAACCGACACCACCCCGGCCTGGGAGAGGGCCGACGCGGCACCGGCCTGCACAGGCAGCAAAAACAGCCCTGCAGCCAGCAGTACAGCAAGAATACAAGACATCAATTTTTTCATTTGGTATCACCTCTGTTTCGGTCTGTATTCATGCAAAATGGTAACACGGAAAATAAGCCGGAGGAATAGGCCAAATCCTGCCAAAGAAAACCATGGAAAAAATGATTTAGAAAAGATGTAAATTTGTCTGTTGCCGTATCTTAGAAACAAATTATGTGGTATAATCGAAAATGGAATTTTGGGGTCAAAAAAGCAAAATGGCTTTCCCCCAAAAACCAGGAGGGAATATGGACAAATCGAAGCTGACCTTCCGCAAGGGAGACCTGCTTGCCATTGTGTTTGTTCTGGTGCTGGCAGCGGCGGTCGCACTGTTTTTTGCGCCAGGCCGCGGCACCGCCGAAAACGCCATGGTGCAGATCTTCCGGGACGGCAAACTGATGCAGGAGCTTTCTTTGGAAAGTGACCAAAGCATCCTTATCACAGGAGAATATGAAAACACCGTGGTCATCCGGGATGGAAGGGCCTGCATTGCCCAGTCCACCTGCCCCGGAGAAGACTGTGTCCACAGCGGCTGGATCAGCAGCCCGGGACGAAGTGTGGTGTGTCTGCCTAACCGGGTGGAAATCCGCATCACCGGCAGTTCCGAAGTGGACTTTGTAGTGGGGTAAGGCTATGAACAAAACCAGAAAGCTTGCCCTGTGCGCCCTGATGATAAGCCTAGCCCTCGCCCTTTCCTATGTGGAACGGTTTATTCCCCTCCAACTCCTCATCCCTCTGCCCGGCATTAAGCTGGGCCTGGCCAACATCGTCACCCTGATCGCCATCTATTTGCTTGGCCCCGTCAATGCCCTGGCGATCGTAGTCTGCCGCTGCTTTTTGGGCAGCCTGTTCGGCGGCGGCATCACCGCTTTGATGTTTTCCCTCTCTGGGGGCATCCTTTCGCTGGTGGTGATGTCTTTGGCCCGAAAGCTCCCCTGCTTTTCCATCTATGGGGTAAGCATTCTGGGGGCCGCTGCCCACAATGTGGGGCAGATCTGCATGGCGGTGCTGCTGATGCAGTCCCACTATGTGGCGGCCTATCTCCCCTATCTGCTGTTGGTGGCATTGTTCACCGGCTTTGCTACCGCCAAGGCGGGAGCAGGCACCCTGCGGGCTTTGACCGCAAAAGGAATCCCATTCGTATCCTAAATTCTTTCAAACCGAAAGAACAATTTTTATTTTGGAGGACATGACCATGAAAAAATTTGGCGCCCTTTTTCTGACCCTGGTGCTGCTGGTTGCTATGCTGACCGGCTGCGCCGGCAAAACGGTAGTCTACTACACCGAATGTGACTGCCCCGAAGGCACCCATGTGGAAGCCCCGGCTCCCGCCGAACCCGTTACTCCCGAAGCTCCCGACGGCACCGTAAAGATCGGTCTGGCCATTGTTGCCAATGCCGCCAGCAGCGAAAACGCTGTTAAGGCCGACTATGACGTGACCATCGCCGCCGTTACCGTGGACAACAACGGTGTTATCCACGACTGCATCATCGACAGCATCGGCACCGCCGTTGAATTTGACAGCACCGGTACCATCACCTCTGACCTGACCGCACAGCCCCTGACCAAGAACGAGCTGGGCGACGACTACGGCATGGTTGCCTATGGCGGCGCCGTTGCCGAATGGTATGAACAGGCCCAGGCTCTGGCCGACTTTGCCGTTGGCAAGACCGCCGAAGAACTGCGCAATGGTGCCATTGACGAATCCGGCAAGGCCCCCGCAGGCTCCGACCTGGCCACCAGCGCCACCATCTATCTGGGCGGCTATGTTTCAGCCATTGAAGCCGCTGCCGCCAACGCCAAGTATCTGGGCAGCCAGGAAGGCGACCTGCTGCGTCTGGCTATCGCCAGCTCCATCGACGGCAGCTCCAACGCTTCTGCCGATGCCGAAGGTCTTGCCCAGCTTTACACCAATGTGGTTGCTTTGACCGAAAAGGACGGCGTGATCACCGGCTGCTACTTTGACGCCATCCAGGCCAAGGTAAACTTTGACGCCACCGGCACCATCACCACCGACCTGACCGCCCCCATGCAGACCAAGAACCAGCTGGGTGAAAACTACGGCATGGTTGCCTGGGGCGGCGCCATTGCCGAATGGGACCAGCAGGCTGCTTCCTTTGCCGAATATGTGACCGGCAAGACCGCCGACGAAGTTGCCGGCATCGCCGTTTCGGAAGGCAAGGCCACCGATGCCGATCTGGTTTCCTCTGTAACCATCAAGATCGGTGAATTCCAGGATCTGATCGCAAAGGCCATGCAGTAATGAAGCGGTTACTCTTTCTTTTTGTGGCAATGGTTATGCTGGCCGGATGCGCCGC
>JAGAPB010000068.1 GCA_017847995.1 Oscillospiraceae bacterium | reverse complement strand
GGTTCCAGTCCTCGCTGCTGACCTCGGTTGCATGGCGCGGAACCTCTCCCTACAAGGCTGTTTGCACCCACGGCTGGGTAGTTGACGGCGAAGGCAAGAAGATGAGTAAGTCTTTGGGCAACGGTATTCTGGCCGAAGAGATCATCGAACAGTACGGCGCCGACATCCTGCGTCTGTGGGTCGCTTCTTCCGACTACCACGCCGACGTCCGCATTTCTCCCGATATTCTTAAGCAGCTCTCTGAAACCTATCGTAAGATCCGTAACACCGCCCGCTACATTCTGGGCAACCTCAACGGCTTTGACCCCAACAAGGATATGGTGGACGATAAGGATCTGTTTGATATGGACAAGTGGGCCCTGGCCAAGTGCAACAATCTGGTTGCCACCGCCCGCGAAGGCTTTGAGAAGTTTGACTTCCATGTTGTTTACCACGCCGTAAGCAACTTCTGCACCGTCGATATGTCTAACTTCTATCTGGATGTTATCAAGGACCGTCTGTACGCCGAAGGCACCGACTCTCTCAGCCGCCGCGCCGCCCAGACCACCATTTACCGCATCCTGCGCAGCATGACCCTGGTTTTGGCTCCCATCCTGGCCTTCACCTCTCAGGAAATTTGGGAAAACCTGCCCGAAGACGCTGCCTACAACTCCGATGCCGTTGTTTACAACGACATCCCCGAAGTTGTAACCGATCTGGTCGACGATGCCTTTGTGTCTCGTTGGGACCGCATCCACGCCATTCGTGACGTGGTGAACAAGGCTTTGGAAAAGGCTCGTGCTGAAAAGTTCATCGGCAAGCCCCTGGAAGCCAAGGTTGAACTGCACGCCACCGGCGAACTCAACGAGTTCCTGTCCGGCCTGGTGGAACAGATGGCTGACATTTGCATCGTTTCTCAGGTAGAACTGAAGAATGACAATGACGGCGCCTTTGCCGACGATGTGGAAGGTCTTTCTGTTACCGTTCTGCGTGCTGATGGCGAAAAGTGCGTTCGCTGCTGGAAGTACAGCACCACTGTAGGCGAAAACGCTGAACATCCCCAGCTTTGCGCCCGCTGCGCCGCAGTTGTAAAGTAAAATGAAATGTTCCGGCAGATGGGGAAGCCCCTGTCTGCCGGAACCGAAACGAGGAACCATATGTCCATCGCTATGATATCCCTTATCTCTGTGATCGTTCTGGTCGCCGCAGACCAGATCATCAAGTATTGGGCTGTTGGAGCTCTGGCCGAGGAAAGCATCATTCTCATTGACGGAGTGCTCTCCTTTACTTATCACGAAAATTACGGTGCTGCCTTTGGGCTGATGCAGAATATGCAGATTTTGCTGATCTCTGCAACGGTCATCATCCTGCTGGGCATCATTGTTTTGATTTGTTTGGGCAAAATCAAGGGCAATTTGCTGGTCAGCAGCATTTCGTTGATCACAGCCGGCGGCATTGGAAATCTGATCGACCGCCTTTCCAACGGATATGTTATCGACTACATCTATTTTGAGCTGATCGATTTTCCCATCTTTAATTTTGCCGATTGCTGTGTTGTTATCGGCTGTGGCCTTATGATTCTTTATGTACTGCTGGATGAACGTAAGGCAAAAAAGGAGCCGGAAGAAGTTGAGTGAGTACCGCGAAACCATTTCGCTGCCCGTTTCGGAGCAATACAACGGAGTGCGCATCGACCGTTTTTTGGCCGAAGAAGCCGAAAACCTGACCCGCAGCATGGCCCAGAAGCTGTGCGACAGCGGCTTGGTCATGGTGGGCCAAAAACGAATAGGGAAGAGCTACAAGCTTTCTGCCGGAGAAGTTGTTTTGGCCTGTATTCCCCAGCCTGAACAACTGGAAATTACAGCAGAAGACATTCCTCTGGATATTGTATACGAAGATTCTTCCTTGCTTGTGGTGAACAAACCCAAAGGTATGGTGGTCCATCCCGCACCGGGCAACCCCAACGGTACACTGGTGAATGCATTGCTGCACCACTGCGGCGACAGCCTTTCCGGAATAAACGGGGTCATTCGTCCCGGCATTGTTCACCGCATCGATAAGGACACCAGCGGTCTTTTGATCGTTGCCAAAAACGATGTTGCCCATGTTGGTCTGGCAAAACAGATCAGCGAGCACAGCTTTACCCGGGAATACGAATCGATCGTTTATTACGGCTTTAACGACGACGAAGGAACGGTGGATGCCCCCATCGGGCGCCACCCCAAAGAACGAAAAAAGCAGGCAATAAACGGCAGCAACCCCCGTAAAGCTATAACCCATTACACTGTAATTGGGCGGTATGATGGCTTTACCCACCTGCGTTTGCGGTTGGAAACCGGCCGCACCCACCAAATTCGAGTCCATATGGCTCACATCCACCATCCGGTGGTTGGTGACCCAGTTTATGGCCCACAGAAGGTCATCACCGAAACCCAGGGCCAATGCCTGCATGCCCGCAAAATTGGGTTTGTCCATCCTGAAACAGGGGAGTACCTGGAATTCCAGAGCGATCTTCCCGAATACTTCACCAGGTTCTTAGCAAAACTCAAACCAAAGGAGTGACCTCCGGTGTCCGGCATCTTTGATAAATATGTGATCCTCACCGATCTGGACGGCACTGTTTTTGATAGTCAGCTCAATCTTCTTGAAAAAGATGTTGAGGCCATCAAGTACTTTACCGCAAACGGAGGGACCTACGGCGTTTCTACCGGGCGCACCATGGTTTCGGCCAATCCGCTCATTCACCGGCTGCCCACAAATGCCCCCTGCATTTACAACAACGGGGGAGTCATCATCGACCCCAAATCCAACGACGTAAAGCACTGCAATTACATCCATCCCGATGCCCGAAAGGCGCTGAAGGAGATCATGAACCGTTTTCCGAACCTGCGGGCCGCGGTGCTTATGGGCGATCATTTCTATAACGTCACCGAATTTGGCGACGGCGAAAAGCCTTTTTGCCTTGATGTCCCCGAAACAGTTGCGGCAGACATCGACGAAATTCCCGACGGATGGTACAAGGTCTTGATGAACGTGATGGACCACCCCATGGAGGAGATCGAAGCTTTCTGTAAGACGTTGGATTACCCTGAAATTGCCTTCATGGCAACCACAAGCTATTACTACGAGGTGCTGCCCAAAGAAAACTCCAAGGCTAAGGGAAACCGCAAGCTGATGGAGGTTATGGGCTGGCAGGATAAAACTCTGGTCGCCATTGGCGACTTTTACAATGATCTGGAAATGATCCGTACCGCCGACATCGGTGTTGCGGTGGCCAATGCCCCCGAAGATATTAAGGCCGAGGCCGACATGGTGGTATGCAGCGTGCTGGAAGGCGCCACCGCCGACTTGATTTCCAGGTTGGAAAAGATGTAACTTTGTATCAAACTACTGCTTTGCAGGGTTAAGATAAACTTATTTTTGAATTAATTTTATGGGAGGTTAACAGCATGAACCAAGCAGATAAGAAGCAGCTTATTGCTATGGCTACCGAAATTCGCAAGGGCGCTGTAGAAGCTGTTCATTCGGCCAAGTCCGGCCATCCGGGTGGATCTCTTTCCGCATCCGACATTCTGACCTATCTCTACTTCAAGGGTATGAACATCGATCCTCAGGATCCCAAGAATCCTGACCGTGACCGTCTCGTTCTTTCCAAGGGTCATGTATGCCCCGGTTACTACTCCACTCTGGCCCATCGCGGCTATTTTTCCACCGAAGAACTGAAGGGCTTCCGCCAGATCGGCTACATGCTGCAGGGCCACCCCGACATGAAGAAGATCCCCGGCGTTGACTTCTCTGCCGGTTCTCTGGGTCAGGGCGTTTCTGCCGCTTGTGGTATGGCTTTGGCAGGCAAGCTGGACAACAAGGACTACAATGTTTTCGCTATCTGCGGCGACGGCGAAATTCAGGAAGGCCAGATTTGGGAAGCCGCCATGTTTGCAGGCGCCAAGAAGCTGGATAACCTGTGCGTATTTGTTGACAACAACAACCTGCAGATCGACGGCACCGTGGAAGAAGTAAACTCTCCTTATCCCATCGATGCAAAGTTTGCTGCCTTCAACTTCCATGTAATCACCATCGACGGCCACGACTTTGACCAGATCGAAGCCGCTGTTGAAGAATTTAAGACCGTTTCCGGCAAGCCCACCGCCATCATTGCCAAGACCGTTAAGGGCAAGGGTGTTTCCTTCATGGAAAACAATGTAGGCTGGCATGGCAAGGCCCCCAACGATGAACAGTACGAAATCGCAATGAACGACTTGAACGCGATTCTGGCGGAGGTGAAATAAGATGGCTGAAATGATGAAGAAGGCTACTCGCCAGAGCTATGGCGAAGCCCTTGTTGAGCTTGCAAAAACCAACCCCAAGGTAGTTGTACTGGACGCCGACCTGGCCCATGCAACCCAAACCATTATGTTCAAGGAAGTTTGCCCTGAACGTTTCTTCAATGCTGGTATTGCCGAAAACAACATGATCGGTGTTGCCGCCGGCCTGTCCACCTGTGGCTACATTCCTTTCGCCAGCACCTTTGCAATGTTTGCTGCCGGCCGTTCCTACGACCAGGTACGCAATATGCTGGGTTATCCCCACAACAACGTAAAGATCTGCGCCACTCACGCTGGTATCTCGGTTGGTGAAGACGGTGCAACCCACCAGTGCAACGAAGACATTGCTCTGATGCGTGTTATCCCCGGTTTGGTCGTTATGAACCCTGCCGATGACACCGAAGCAAAGGCCTGCATCAAGGCTGCCGTTGACTATCAGGGCCCCGTTTACATCCGCCTGGGCCGTATGGCTTGCCCCATCTTCAATGATCCCGAAACCTACAAGTTCGAAATGGGCAAGGGCGTTCAGTTGAAGGAAGGCACTGACGTTACCATCGTTGCCACCGGTCTGATGGTTTACGAAGCCATTGTTGCCGCCGAAAAACTGGCCGAAGAAGGCATCAGCGCTGCTGTTGTAAACATCCACACCATCAAGTCCCTGGATAGCGAAATCATCGTGAAGAACGCTGCCAAGACCGGCTGTGTTGTAACTGCAGAAGAACATTCCATCATCGGTGGTCTGGGCTCTGCTGTTGCCGAAGCTCTGGCCGAAGGCTGCCCCGTTCCCATGGTTCGCCTGGGCGTTAACGATGAATTTGGCCATTCCGGTCCTGCCGGCGCTTTGCTGAAGGAATTTGGTCTGACTGCCGACAACATTGTTGCCAAGGCAAAGGAAGCCATTGCCAAGAAGAAGTAAGCATTTCCGGTAATGCTGGGGGCATAGGTACACCGCCTATGCCCCTTTTCTTACAAAACAGGGTAGGGTAGAAGATGGAAGATAGGCTGACAAAAACTATTTTAGCGTTGTGCGGTGTATTAGCGGTGGTTATGATCGCTCTTAATCTTTTCGACCGCCCGGTTGTTCTTGTGCCCAGCGGAACTGAATGGGGCGATTTTACCGTTGTATCCGAAAAAGAAGCCGAAAAGACAAGTGCTGTTTCGATCCCCCAAAGAACCGACTCTGTTGTTTCTTCCAAAATCAATTTAAATACCGCCACTGCTGAGGAATTGATGACCCTAAACGGCATTGGGGAGGTTTTGGCCCAGCGTATTATTGAAGAAAGAAATTTTATGCCCTTTGAGAGTGTGGATGACCTGCAAAGAGTAAAGGGAATTGGAGAAAAAACTTTAAATAAATTCCGAGAAAATGTTACCGTTTAATGGTAAAAAGTCTATTTTTCCTCATAACTAAAGAAAAAAATGACTTTAAAATTTTTTGAAAAAAAGAGCGAAACAGTGTTGACAATTTTTTAAATCCGGTATATAATAATCAAGTCGCGTGAGGGAAACTCACCGAAGCCCAGATGTGGGAGCATAGCTCAGCTGGGAGAGCACCTGCCTTACAAGCAGGGGGTCACAGGTTCGAGCCCTGTTGTTCCCACCAAATTTGGCCCGGTAGTACAGTCGGTTAGTACGCCAGCCTGTCACGCTGGAGGTCGTGGGTTCGAGCCCCATTCGGGTCGCCAGTTCGTGGCTCTGTAGCTCAGTTGGTAGAGCAGGGGACTGAAAATCCCCGTGTCGTTGGTTCGATTCCGACCGGAGCCACCAGCTTTTGCGGGTTTAGCTCATCTGGTAGAGCGCCACCTTGCCAAGGTGGAGGTAGCGAGTTCGAGTCTCGTAACCCGCTCCAATACAAAAAAGACACTTTGAAAGTGTCTTTTTTGTTTTATGCAGGTATAGTTCATCGGTAGAACGGCAGCTTCCCAAGCTGCATAGGAGGGTTCGACTCCCTTTACCTGCTCCACAAACGTCTGCCCAACGGCAGGCGTTTTCTTTTATCCATCAAAGGGGAGGTCAGTCATGAAAGGCATTCTGAAAAATCCGGTTTTGATCGTCATATGTCTTGCCTGTTTCTTTTTTGGCGGCACAATGATATACCTGGGCTTTGAACAGCTTTTTGAAATCAAAACTTCCCGGCCAGAACTTTATGATACCGCACCGGGTTGCCTGTGGGATTACCAGCTACTGGAAGAAACCTCTGATGGCAACAGATACCAGCTTGAATACTCCTATTATGTTGGAGGGGCTGAATACAAACTCTTCAAAGAGGCTGTGCTGGAAACAGAACCTGAGCTGAATAAGTCAATTGAAGTCATCTATGATGTCTGCTCTCCGGAAAATGGTCAGATTTCTTACCGCCAAACCTACCCCATGCTTATTCTTGCAGGAATACTTACCGTGTTTGCCCCCTCAGTATTTCTATTGGGAGCATTGGTCACTTCCGGTGCAGTTGACTTCAGCATGGCATCCCTGCTCATGATCTGTTTTGGGGTGATGTTTGCCGGGTTTGGGTTTCTGTTCTTTTATGCGATGGGGGATAGTTTCTTTCCATTGGCTGCATTTCGCAAAGACGGCGCCATAGCGCTTTTCCCGACCATATTTTTGGCTTCTGGCGTGTTTTTGATTTCAAATGGGTTGATCCATGCCAAAAAAGAAAAACAAAAATAAACCGTCTGAGGGGCCTTTGCGGTCGATCAGACGGTATGGGGGAAAAATCATTTCATTTTATTAGAAAAGGTCAATCGGGTCAGACACAGGCAGATAAATGACACTTGAACAGCAAGAAAAAGAAGAATATAATAAAATTACCATCAATATTAGGAGGTATTCTACCTATGGCTTTTATGGATAAACTGGGAGATCTTGCAAAAAACATTGGAGAAAAAACCTCTGATGCCTTTGAAACGACAAAATACTCCGCCAAGATCGCACTGGAAAAGAACGCTGTAAAGGATGAGTTGGAGCAGATCGGCAAATTCTACTACGATTTGTATGCACAGGGAGGGGAAGTTGCCCCCGAAATATTGGAACTGTGCCAAAAAGCCAAGGAACATTTTGATATGATCGCACAGTACGAGGAAGAAAAAGAACGCATCAAAGCCGACAATGCCCCCGCCCCAAAGCAGTGCCCCATCTGCGGCATCAACCTTGCCCCCGACGCAAAGTTCTGCCCTGCTTGCGGCGAGAAGCTTGACTAAAAACAAAACCCCGATGGAATTGTTCCACCGGGGCCTTTTTTATTCAGCGGTAACGGCAAAGTCCCGTTCCAAGGCTTCCACAACCTCGTGCACATGGGCGGAAGAAACCAGGAGGGAAATATCGACCTCTGAAGTAGTGATCAACAGAAGGTCGGCTTCGGTGCCTGCAACCGAGGCAATAGCACGGGCGAAAACACCATGCATTTCGGGCATTTCTTCGCCATACAACTGGATCTTGCTGGTTCCGGTGATGACCATGGGCTTTACACCGTCCATCTTATCCTTCAGGCTGTTGGCCAGCGATAGGACCTTAACGGTATCATCAGTGCCAACGGTGAAGGAAAAGCTTACATTCTGGCCCTGTGGTGCGGTCTGAGAAACCATGTCAATGTTGATGCCTGCATCAGCAAAAGCGTTGAAGATCTGAGAGATGGTTTTCAGATTATTGGGAACCTTGGAAAAGGTGATCAGTGCAACGTCATCTGTAATTCGAAGCTGGGAAACGCCATTCATGATGTATCCTCCTTTATGCGTCAGAAGCCTGTTAATCTACCAGGCTACCCATATTATACATACCGGCAGGCTGGTCTGCAAGAAATACCGCGGCATTTACAGCGCCAACAGCAAAAATCTCCTTGGAAGCCGCACTGTGAGAAATGGTCAGCACCTCGTCACGTCCGGCAAAGATGACCTCGTGTTCTCCAACAATGGTACCGCCGCGCACAGCATGAATGCCGATCTCATTTTTATCCCGTTTTTGACGGCGGCTGTAGCGGTCGTATTCATACAGCGAGGGGTGGGGAAGCGCCGAGGCAACGGCGTCGGCAAGCATCAAAGCGGTGCCGCTGGGTGCGTCAATTTTCTGGTTGTGGTGCTTTTCGATGATCTCCACATCAAAGTCGGCTCCCAGCAGAGAAGCGGCCTTTTTGCACAGCTCCGCCATCAAGTTTACACCCAACGACATATTGGCAGAAAAGAAGACCGGGATCTCTTCGGCAGCAGCGTGAACGGCAGCCAACTGTTCTTCGCCAAGGCCTGTGGTGCAGATAACGGCAGGGATCTTGTTTGCCCTGGCGTAATTCAGCAGGGGAACGATGCAGCTTGGGTGGGAAAAGTCAATGATAACATCGGCAGATGGGCACTGCTCGGGAGAAGAATAAACAGGGAAGGAGGCATCGATGGCGTGAATATCGACGCCGGCTACAATTTCGCAGTCCTGGCGGTTTTCAATAATATTGGCAACAACCCGGCCCATTTTGCCGCTGCAGCCGGAAAGAATGATCTTTTTCATTTCAAACTCCTTATTGCTTCAGGAACAGCTTACTTGGAGATACCGCATCTGGTCATCTGGCTGCGCAGCAGGTCAACCACCTTGTCATCAGGGTCAACCAGAGGCAGACGGCAGGCTCCGGCGTTCCAGCCAAGCATATTCATGGCCTTCTTTACAGGGATGGGGTTGACGTCGGCAAACAGGGCGTCCACCAGGCCCATCAGCTTAAGCTGCAGGGCGGCACTTTCTTCGATTTTGCCGTCGAAGAAAAGCTGGCAAATATCGTGGGTCTGCTGGGGGGCAACATTGGAAAGAACCGAAATAACGCCCTTGCCGCCCAGCGAAAGGATGGGGACGATCTGGTCGTCGTTACCGGAGTAAATATCCAGCTCATCACCGCAAAGGGCACGGGTGCGTGCCACCGAGGTGATGTTGCCGTTGGCTTCCTTGGCGGCAACGATGTTGGGGTGTTTTGCCAGAATAGCATAGGTTTCGGGCTTGATGTCCACACCGGTGCGCCCGGGAACGTTATAGAGGATTACAGGCAGGTCGGTGGCGTCAGCAATGGCGTGGAAATGGGCAAGCAGCCCCTTCTGCGAGGTCTTGTTGTAGTAGGGAGTTACCTGAAGCTGGGCATCGGCGCCAATTGCCTTGGCCTCTTTGGCCAGCCAGATGGCATAGGCGGTGTCGTTGCTGCCGGTGCCGGCAATAACAGGAATCCGGTGGTTTACCTTTTCAACAGCATAGCGGATGCATTCCACATGTTCTTCGTCGGTAAAGGTAGAGGCTTCCCCGGTGGTGCCGCAGATAACGATGGCATCGGTGTTGTGTTCGATCTGGTGATCGATGATTTTGCCCAGTTCCTCGTAGTTGATGGAACCGTCAAGATTCATAGGGGTGACGATGGCAACGGCAGCGCCGGTAAAAATAGTATTCTTCATAAAAAGATCCCTCCCGATCAAGTTATTGCTTAGCGGTCAAAATAGCCCTTTGCGGCATACAGTTCAGCCATCAAAATGGCGCCGCCTGCAGCACCACGCTTGGTGTTGTGGCTCAGGCAAACAAACTTATAGTCATACTGAGTGTCGGGGCGCAGACGGCCAATAGAAACGGCCATACCGCCTTCCAGGTCACGCTGCAGCTTGGTCTGGGGCATGTTGTCTTCTTCAAAATAATGCAGGAACTGCTTGGGGGCAGAGGGAAGTTCCAGCTCCTGGGGAAGCCCGGCATAGGCAGCCCACTTTTCCTTGATTTCTTCGATGGTAGGCTTCTTTTCAAAGGACATAAATACAGCGGCCATGTGACCGTCCGAAACAGGAACACGCAGACACTGGGCGGTGATAGAGGGGGTGGAAACAGGAACGATCTCGCCGTTTACCACGTCACCCCAGATCTTCATGGGCTCCTTTTCGCTCTTTTCTTCTTCGCCGCCGATGTAGGGGATAACGTTATCCACCATCTCGGGCCAGGTGGCAAAGGTCTTGCCTGCGCCCGAAATGGCCTGATAGGTGCAAACCAGGGTCTTGGTGATGCCAAATTCCTTCAGGGGATGCATGGCGGGAACATAGCTTTGCAGCGAGCAGTTGGACTTGACCGAAATAAAACCACGCTTGGTGCCCAGGCGCTGCTTCTGTGCCGCAACCACTTCCATGTGCCCGGGGTTGATTTCAGGAATGATCATAGGAACATCGGGGGTAAAGCGGTGGGCCGAGTTATTGGACATAACGGGGCATTCCAGCTTGGCGTAACGTTCTTCCAGTGCGCGGATCTCGTCCTTCTTCATATCAACGGCACAGAAGATAAAGTCGACCGAAGAGGCGACCTTTTCGGCATCAGCAGTGGCATCCAGAACGACCATCTTTTTAATTTCCTCGGGAATGGGGGTGGTCATGGCCCAGCGGGCGCCAACAGCTTCCTCATAGGTTTTGCCTGCGCTGCGGGAGGATGCGGCCAAGGTTGTTACCTTAAACCAGGGGTGATTCTCCAGCAGAGAAATAAAACGCTGGCCAACCATGCCGGTTGCGCCTACAATGCCTACCTGATAAGTCTTCATGATGTTTGGCTCCTTTTATGGAAATTTGGTTTGCATACTGTTTTGAACAACAAAAAAACCGGTTGAAAACCGGCAGCGATTATCCTATAATAAGAACGTTGCCTTATCATGGGAAGAAAGGATAGCTCTTCATCCAACCGGATGACAGTTGCAGGCCTGTTCGGACGATACAACCAGGCTGGCGGCTGCCGGACCGCCCCCTTCGGCAACGTTACCTTTTTCTGCGGCATTTGTGTGGCCTGGCAGCCTGCTGGGCAGATACTCTTTAACGTCGCGCCTCTATCTCATTCCTATTATATTGTCTTGTTACATATTATCATTGCAACCCCGCAATGTCAATGTTGCACTAGGACAGAAAAGTGTATGCCACTGGGAGAATCTTTATGAAAAAAAGCGATTTTTACTACGATTTGCCGGAAGAACGCATTGCCCAGATCCCTCTGGAACAGCGTGACCATTCCCGAATGATGTGTGTTGACCGCCAAAGCGGGAAAGTGGAGCACCGCCATTTTTACGATATTGTTGACCTGCTCAATCCCGGCGATCTGCTGGTAATGAACAACTCCAAGGTGCTGCCCGCCCGCCTTTATGGCGTAAAAGAAGGCCCGGGCGGCGCTGTCAGCGAGTTTTTGCTGCTGGAACAGAAGGAACAGGATGTATGGGAGATCCTTGTGCATCCCGGACGCCGCCTGCGCACCGGCGCACGGGTCAGCTTCGGCGACGGCCTGCTTGTGGGCGAGATCATAGAATGTCTGCCCAACGGCAACCGGCTTGCCCGCTTTGAATATGACGGTAACTTCTACAACATTCTGGACCAGATCGGACAGATGCCTTTGCCTCACTATATCACCGCCGAACTGAAGGACAAAAACCGCTACCAAACCGTTTATGCCAAAGACCTTGGCTCGGCCGCAGCCCCCACCGCCGGCCTGCACTTTACCAACGAACTGCTGGAAAAGCTGCGTGCCAAGGGCGTACGCACCGCATTTGTTACCCTTCATGTGGGTTTGGGCACCTTCAGACCTGTAAAGGCAGATAACATTACAGACCATCAAATGCACTCGGAACACTATTTTATGCCCCAGGAAACCGCCAATCTGATCAAACAGACCAAGGCAGAAGGGGGCAGGGTAATCTGTGTTGGTACCACAAGCTGCCGCACCCTGGAAACAGTGGGCAGCCGCCATGGTGTGATTGAAGAATGCGAGGGCTATACTGACATTTTCATCTATCCCGGCTACAAGTTTACCATTATGGATGGCCTTATCACCAATTTCCACCTGCCCGAAAGCACCCTTATCATGCTTGTTTCAGCCTTTGCAGGCCGAGAGAATGTTCTGAACGCCTATAAAATTGCTGTAGAGAAAGAATATCGGTTCTACTCCTTCGGCGATGCCATGTTCCTTCGATGAAAGACAAAACAATTTAGATTAACTTTGTCAAGATTATTGACTCCTGAGCAAAAATATGGTATAAGTATATTGTAACCTAACATCGAAAAGAAATTTGAGATGGAAGATACAGCATACAACACATATTTGGTATCACTATGCCTTTATGCGGCTGCATCTTCCACAGGTGCAGCCCTTTTTATTTGTTCCAAAGGAGTGTTTTGTAATGGAAACACGCGTAGCCATCATCGGCATCATTGTCGAAAGTACCGAATCGGCCGAGCCCCTTAATGCCATTCTGCATGAGTATGGCCAGTATGTGATCGCCCGCACCGGTATCCCTTACCGTGAACGGGGGGTAAACATCATCAGTCTGGTGGTCGATGCTCCCAATGATGTAATAAACACCATTTCGGGTAAGGCGGGTTTGCTGCCGGGCGTTACAGCAAAGGCTGTTTATTCCAAATTACCGGAGAACTAACATGAAATCATTGATCGATAAGCTGGAACGGGAACAGATCCTTTCCCGGGAAGAGTTTATTTCCTTAATTGAAAACCACAATCCGGAGCTTGCCGGATACCTGTTTGAACGGGCACTGGCAGTGCGGCACCGCCACTATGGCCACGATGTGTATATCCGCGGGCTGATCGAGTTTACCAACTATTGCAAAAATGATTGTTTTTATTGCGGATTACGGGCCTCCAACCGCAATGCACAGCGCTACCGTTTGAGCCAAGAACAGATCATGGATTGCTGCCGGGAGGGCTACCGGCTTGGGTTCCGCACCTTTGTTTTGCAGGGTGGCGAAGACCCCTGGTACAACACCGACCGTATTGAAGACCTGGTGCGCACCATAAAGTCAGAGTTTTCCGATTGCGCTGTCACCCTTTCGGTGGGGGAACATCCCCGCGAGGTGTATCAGCGGTGGTATGACGCAGGTGCCGACCGCTATCTCCTTCGGCACGAAACCGCCACCGCAAAGCATTACTCCATGCTTCATCCCGCCAACCTTAGCCTGGAAAACCGCCTGCGCTGTCTGTGGGATCTGAAAGAGATCGGATACCAGGTCGGATGTGGGATCATGGTTGGCTCGCCCGGTCAAACCACGGAAAATATTGCCGATGACCTGCTTTTTATGGCAAAGTTCCAGCCGGACATGGTGGGCATCGGGCCCTTTATCCCGCAGCATGACACCCCTTTCCGGGATAAAACCGCAGGAACGCTGGAGTTGACCGTTTTTCTTCTTGGCATCATTCGTTTGATGCTGCCCCAGGTGCTGCTGCCCTCCACAACTGCGCTGGGTACCATCCATCCCACCGGGAGGGAGCAGGGCATCCTTGCCGGAGCAAATGTCTGCATGCCCAATCTTTCGCCCACAGAGGTGCGTGAGAAATACGCCCTTTATGATAACAAAATATGCACGGGAGACGAAGCTGCCCAAAGCCTGAACAGCCTGAAAAAACGTATGGAATCCATTGGCTACCGGGTCGTGGAAAGCAGGGGAGACCGTGCCGGAAGAATGATTCAGTAAATAACCATCCAGAAGGAAGGAAGCGAATTTTAATGTACGATCCCAAATCTATGAAGGCCGACGAATTTATTGACCACGGCGAAATTATGGAAACCTTGGCCTATGCCGACCAGCACAAAAAGGATGCCGCTCTCATCGACAGCATCCTGGAAAAAGCCAAACTGCGCAAGGGGCTGACCCACCGCGAGGCTTCGGTTCTGCTGGCCTGCGAACTGGAAGACAAAAACCAGGAGATCTTTAAGCTGGCGGAACAGATCAAAAAGGATTTTTACGGCAACCGTATTGTAATGTTTGCTCCTTTGTATCTTTCCAACTATTGCGTAAACGGCTGCACCTACTGCCCCTACCACGCCAAAAATAAGCACATTCCCCGCAAAAAGCTGACTCAGGATGAAATTCGCGCCGAAGTTATTGCTCTGCAGGATATGGGGCACAAGCGCCTTGCATTGGAAGCCGGCGAGCACCCCACCATGAACCCCATCGAATACATTCTGGAGTCCATTGAGACCATCTACTCCATCAAGCACAAGAACGGCGCCATCCGCCGTGTAAACGTCAATATTGCCGCTACCACAGTAGAAAATTACCGTAAGCTGAAGGAAGCCGGTATTGGCACCTACATCCTGTTCCAGGAAACCTACCACCGAGCCACTTATGAACAGCTCCATCCCACCGGACCCAAAAGCGACTATGCCTATCACACCGAAGCACACGACCGTGCCATGCAGGGCGGCATTGACGATGTTGGTCTGGGTGTGCTGTTTGGCCTGGAACTCTACCGCTATGAATTTGCCGGCCTGCTGATGCATGCCGAACATCTGGAAGCCGTATTCGGCGTTGGCCCCCACACCATCAGTGTGCCCCGCCTTTGCCCCGCCGATGACATCGATCCCGGTGAATTCGACAACGGCATTTCCGACGATATTTTTGCCAAGATCGTTGCCTGCATCCGTGTTTCGGTTCCCTACACCGGCATGATCATCTCCACCCGCGAAAGCCCCAAGGTTCGTGAACGTGTGCTGCATCTGGGTGTCTCTCAGATCTCCGGCGGTTCCCGCACCAGTGTTGGCGGCTATGTAGAACCCGAGAAGGAAGAAGAAAGCTCGGCCCAGTTTGATGTATCCGACCGCCGCACTCTGGATGAGGTTGTGCGCTGGTTGATGGAAATGGATTATATTCCTTCCTTCTGCACCGCCTGCTACCGCGAAGGCCGCACCGGCGACCGCTTTATGTCGCTGTGCAAGTCGGGCCAGATCTCCAACTGCTGCCTGCCCAACGCCTTGATGACCCTGAAGGAATACCTGATGGACTATGCAGCTCCCGAGACCCGCCGCATCGGCGAAGAATTGATCGCCAAAAACATGAATGACATTCCCAAGGAAAAGGTTCGCAAGATCGTAGAAGAGCGTCTGGACAAGATCGCCTACGGTGAACGCGATTTCCGCTTCTGATAGAGGAGGTGCTGCCATGAGCAGCCTAAATCAAACTCCGTCTGCAAACAGAATACATATCGGCTTTTTTGGCAGGCGCAACGCCGGTAAATCCAGCGTTGTAAATGCCGTCACCGGCCAGCAGCTTGCCATTGTTTCTGATACCAAGGGCACCACCACCGACCCTGTGTATAAGGCAATGGAGCTGCTGCCACTGGGACCTGTCATGATCATCGATACCCCCGGCTATGATGACGAAGGGGAATTGGGCCTGCTGCGTGTCAAAAAGACCCGCCAGGTGCTGAACAAAACCGATGTTGCTGTTCTTGTGGTGGATGCCACCGTTGGCCTGCAGCAGTCCGAGCAGGACATGATAGAATTGTTCCGCCAAAAGGAGATCAACTATATCATTGCATACAACAAGGCCGATTTGCTTGATTCCGTTCCCGCAGCGGAGGAGAACAGCCTGTATGTCAGTGCCGAAAAGGGAACAGGCATCCATGAGCTGAAAGAGCGAATGGCCCGCCTGACCTCCACTGATGATTTTGAGAAGCAAATCGTTGGCGACCTGCTTTCTCCCGGTGATTTGGTGGTACTGGTAACACCCATCGATTCCGCGGCGCCTAAGGGACGGCTTATCCTACCCCAGCAGCAGACCATTCGCGATATTTTGGATGCCGACGCGGTTTCGGTCGTGGTAAAAGAGACTGCTTTGCCCAGCGTTTTTGCAAAACTTAAGCAGAAGCCCGCTTTGGTCATCACCGACAGCCAGGCATTTGCTCAGGTAAACCGCGATACCCCTGCCGATATCCCCTTGACCTCTTTTTCCATTCTTATGGCCCGTTACAAAGGACAGTTATTTGACGCTGTTCAGGGTGTAACCGCCATTGAGAAACTGAAGGACGGGGATACGGTGCTTATCTCGGAAGGATGCACCCATCACCGCCAGTGCGGCGACATCGGCAGTGTAAAAATTCCCAATTGGCTGGCAAAATACACCGGAAAGAAACTGAACATCGTTACCACCTCCGGCACCGAATTTCCGGAAGATCTCAGCCCCTACGCTCTGGTCATCCACTGCGGTGGCTGTATGCTGAACGAACGGGAGATGCGCTACCGCATGAAATGTGCCATCGACCAAGGGGTGCCCATGACAAACTATGGAATTGCCATTTCCTATATGAACGGTATTTTGGCCCGCAGTGTAGACATGCTGCCCGGTGTGCGCGATCTGCTGAAAAAGTAAAAACAACCTTAATACTAAGTGCCGGATGGATATGCTGTCCGGCACTTTTTTATATCGACATAAAAGAACATTTGTGCTATACTTGTTGCATACAGAAAAAAGGAGACGAGTGGTATGGCCAACTGGAATCCCTGGCATGGATGCCATAAATATTCCCCGGGCTGCCGTCATTGCTATGTCTACCGCAGCGACGCCGCCCACGGCAAGGATAGCTCCGTTGTGGCCAAAACGTCTTCCTTTGGGCTGCCTTTGGCCAAAAACCGTGCGGGGGAGTACAAAATACCCTCCGGCGAAAGGGTATGGACCTGCTTTACATCCGACTTTTTTGTGGAAGACGCCGACCAATGGCGGCCCGAAGCCTGGGCGATGATGAAAGAGCGAAGTGACCTGAATTTCCTGTTTATCACCAAGCGCATTCACCGTTTTTACGAATGTATCCCAGAGGACTGGGATGCGGGCTACCCCAATGTGCACATCTGCTGCACCGTGGAAAATCAGGCCTGCGCCGACCAGCGTCTGCCCTTTTTCAAAGAGCTGCCCATTGCGCAGAAAAGCATTATTTGTGAGCCTATTTTGGAGCACATCGACCTATCGGCCTACCTTGGGCCATGGGCCAAAGAAGTGGTAGCCGGAGGAGAATCGGGGCCTAGCGCCCGGATTTGCCGTTACGAGTGGATCACCGATCTTCAACGCCAATGCAGAGAAGCGGGTGTTTCCTTCTGGTTCAAGCAAACCGGCGCAATGTTTGAAAAAGATGGCAAACTATATCGCATTCCACGCCGCCATCAGCACATCCAGGCACAAAAATCCGGTCTGAATTACACCCCCTGATCCGCATATACACCACATCCATTCGCATAAACAAAAACATAGTTTGTTTGTGGGGGTGTATATGGATGAAAATAAGCCGTCTCATTGGGTCTGTTGCCCTAACTTACGCTTTTATCTTTGTTTTTTGCGGAGTATTTAAGATCACTTCCGCCTCGGCTGTTTTCAGTCCCACGCCTAACTCCTTTCCGACGATCATCATTGACCCGGGCCACGGAGGAATGGACGGCGGCGCCGTTGGTGTGGATGGCATCATCGAAAAGGACATCAATTTGGCCCTGTCACTTTACCTTGCTGATTTTTTTCGTTTTTCGGGCTACGATGTGGTGATGACCCGTTCCACCGACACATCCATCCATGATGAAGGTGTGACAGGAACTCGAAATCAAAAGGTTTCCGATATGCACAACCGTCTGGCTCTTATCAAAGAGCACCCCGATGGAATATTTCTTTGCATCCATCAAAATCAGTTTTCCGATTCCCGCTACAGCGGGGGACAGGTCTTCTACGGAAAAATAAAAGCCGAAAGCAGCTCCACATTGGCCGAAATCCTTCAATCAAACCTAAAAAACATGCTTCAGCCCGAAAACAATCGGCAAATCAAAGAGGCATATGATACTCTGTATCTGATGAAGAATGCTCCGGCAACCTCGGTTTTGGTGGAATGCGGCTTTCTTTCCAATCCGGAAGAAGCACACCTGCTTACCCAGCCGGAATATCAGCAAAAACTCGCCTTTGTTATCTATTCATCCACCCTTCAGTTTTTACAGGAGGATATGACCTATGGCAATGAAATCTAAAACCGTTTATGTTTGCACCCAGTGCGGCTGCCAGCTTCCCAAATGGCAGGGAAGATGCCCCGACTGCGGCGAATGGAACAGTATTGTGCAGGAGGAACTGCAGGTCAGCCCGGCTTCGGCAAACCGCCGCAGCGCTGCTGTTACTATGGAAGCACAGCCCCTCAGCGCCATTACCGCCGATGAAGGCCAGCGCCTGAAAACCGGCATTGCGGAATTTGACCGCGTTCTGGGCGGCGGCATTGTACCAGGGTCGGTCGTTTTGCTGTGCGGCGACCCCGGCATTGGCAAATCCACCATTTTGCTGCAGGTCTGCCATCATCTAAGCCAGCAAAATAAAGTGCTATATGTATCTGGAGAAGAAAGCCTGCGTCAAATCAAGCTGCGCGCCAACCGCCTAAATATCAATGGGGACGATCTGCTGCTTTCTGCAGCCACCGATGCCGCAAGCATTGTGGAAAGCATTAAAGCTTTACAGCCTGATCTGGTGGTCATCGACTCCATTCAAACCATGAATTTGCAGGAGATCTCCTCCTCTCCCGGCAGTGTGACCCAGGTTCGGGAATGCACCCAGCAGTTTATTGCCGCGGCAAAGGGGGCAGGGGTGCCCATCTTCCTGGTTGGCCACGTTAACAAGGACGGCGGAATCGCCGGACCCAAGGTCTTGGAGCACATGGTGGATACTGTTCTTTACTTTGAGGGAGACCGTAACCTTTCCTACCGCATCCTGCGTGCCATCAAAAACCGTTATGGCTCCACCAACGAAATCGGCGTCTTTGAAATGGAAGCCGTTGGCCTGGCCGAGGTAGAAAATCCCTCCAAAATGCTGCTGGAAGGCCGTCCGGAAGGTGTTTCCGGTACCTGTGTTGTCAGTTTGATGGAAGGAACACGGCCCATTTTGGCCGAAGTACAGGCTTTGGTTGCCAAATCCGCCCTAAATGCTCCCCGCCGTGTTACCACCGGCTTTGACTTTAACCGCACCAATCTGCTCATTGCCGTGTTGGAAAAGCGCGCAGGCTTCCGTTTTGGCACCCTGGACGCCTATGTGAATGTGGCAGGCGGTTTGCATATTGACGAACCGGCTGCCGATCTGGCCGTTGCCTTGGCACTTATCTCCAACCTGGTGGACAAGCCCCTGCCCGCCGATGCCGTTGCCTTTGGCGAACTGGGTTTGACTGGCGAAATCCGGGGGGTTTCGCAGCCCCAGCAACGGGTAAGTGAAGCCTACCGTTTGGGTCTGCGCACCTTCATTTTGCCCAGCCAATGCCTGAATGCAGTGAAAGAAAGTGATTTTCCCGATGCAAAATTTTATGCGGTGCGCAATCTTTCCCAGGCGCTTCGTTTGTTCCGCGGCGCAAGCGGTGGGGAAGAGTAAAATATAAATTAAATTCTCCTCATAAATGGCAAAATACCCGCCAAAATACAAGGTGTTACGCCTTGTGCTTTGGCGGGTTATTTTTGTGCTTTGGGGGAAATTATGGGAGTTAAAATCAAGGTCTTTTTGTTGGGTTTTGTGTTTCTTGTTATTTGCATGGCAGCCAATTTGCCCCACTGGATCGTTTCCTCGATTCCAACTGCCGAAGTGATCATGCCAGTTGCGGTAACACATACACCAACCATCATTTGCAGCGGCAGGCTTGAAGCTAAAAATGTAAAAGAAAAATACACCGCACAGCCATTGATGATCGAAGAAGTGTATGTACAGGCAGGGGATAGGGTAACAGAAGGGGATGTTTTGGCCAAGGTTGATATGGCCATCTCTGCAGATTTCATGTCGGTACAAACACAAAAATCCAAGCCAACTGACCAGCAAATGGAATACTATATGGAGCTTGCCAAGCAGTACGGACTGGAGGAAGAGGCCAAACAATATATCGCTCAGCAAACCACAGGGGAGAAAATTGAAAATGCACAACCGCTGGAGCAGTACATCAAAGCCGAAACCAGCGGCCAGCTACTTTCTTTTTTGCCCAAAGAAGGTCAGCTTCTTGATGCCGGAAGCCAAATATACTCCATCCAGGCCGGACAAAACTACCAGGCTGTTTTGGAGGTAAGTGAGGCCAACATTCCTCAAATCTACCCAGGAGATAAAGTAGTGATCACTGGGGAAGGATTGGGAGAACATCAATACAGCGCTATTGTTCGGTCTATCGCACCTTCTGCAATACAGGTGTTCAGCGGTTTGGAGCCAAAAACGATCGTAGAGGTAACTGCGGAGTTTTGCGCAGAAGATGAAATGCTGCGTCCGGGTTTATCTGTGCAGGGGCAGATCGCGGTATCAGATACGACTACCATGGTGTCCGTCCCGTATGAAGCAATCTCGCAGGATGAAAACAACAGGGAATATGTGTACCAGTTGATCGATGGCAATGCTGCCAAACGATATATTCAGGTAGAAAATGAACTTTCTGACTATGTTCAGGTTGCAAATGGGCTGGAGCGATCCGCTCCCGTATTTTTGCAAAACGAAAGATCCATCGATAATAAAAAATACCGCATCGTTTATCTGGAGGACTGGCATGAATGATATCCTCTTTTTCAGTCTGAAAACACTTTTTCGTAAGTCAAAACGTACCTTTTTGACCGCCTTGAGCATTGCTGTCGGTGTTTGTTCGGTTGTTATCATCTCATCCCTGGGCAACACCGGCATTGAAATGATCAACAGCGAAGTGAAACACCTTGGTTTGGAGGGAGCTATTGTTGCGCCGGATGGCCGTTTGACAGAATACCGCATGGATGCTCAGCTATGCAGCACCATCGCCTCACTGGAACAGGTCGATTCTGCCGCCGGCTTGGCCATCGAAACAGGCAAAGTACGAATGCACGGCCTTGTTTCTGACGCTGTTGTGTGGGGTGTTGGCCCCAATTTCGAAGATGTAATGAGTATCACACTTCTTCACGGACGTTTTATCAGCCAAAATGATATGGAAAACAAGGCAAATGTCTGTATGATCGACTCCGGCAGTGCCAAAGACTTCTATAAAAGGCAAAATATCGTTGGAAAAAAACTGTCTTTCGACTGCGGCGGTGTGCGGCAGGAGCTGGAAATCGTGGGGGTTGTAGAAGCAGGGGGGAGCGGCCTGCAAAATATGGTAGGGGAATACATCCCATCTTTTCTGTATGTGCCTTCCACTGTGCTGGAATTGATGACTGGAAAACCAGGTTTCAGCCAGGTTTCTTTGATCATCAATGAAGAAAGCAACGCTGATTTGGCTGAAAATGCTATCATAGAGTCGGTTGAACGGACTTCGGGCCGATATGGCATATTTACAATTGAAAACTTATCGAAGCAAAATATGCGCCTGAATAATTTACTTAACCATATTTCGCTTACCCTTAGTCTGATCGCAGCCATTTCGCTGATTGTAGCGGCCATCGGGACTATGACCATTATGATGGCGTCGGTTAAAGAGCGCACCAAAGAAATCGGCATAAAAAAAGCCATTGGCGCAACCAATAAACGAATTATGCTGGAATTCTTGACTGAATCAGTCATGATTTCCTGTGTCGGCACAGCAATAGGGAGTGTGCTTGCATCAATAATCATCAAACTATCCGGTATCATGTTTCCAAGCATTCCTTTAACCATAAGCGGTATTTGGCTGTCCGGAATTGTTTGTATCGTACTGGGAACAATGTTTGGAATGATACCTGCAAAGCAGGCTGCACGACTTGACCCAATTGATGCTTTGCGCAGTGAATGATAAACGACCCATTTGGAACAGCAAAGACTTGCTGAACTGAATGGGTCGCTATTTTTTATTTGATATTCAAGTTTTTTGGGATTGACTTTATTGGGGAAGTGTTGTAAAATTTTTGTAGGCTATTTCGCTAAATAAAAATTTAGCGAAATAAAGGGGAGCCAAAAATAGATCAATTTATGCTATACCATACCCATTCAAACATTCTGCAGTTATTTGTGAGGTGTTTTGTTATGACGCAGGTTCAAGTGAACTTTTTCGATGTTCCTCAAATCGCACAGGACTTTCTTTTTTATATGATGACCATTAAAGGCCGCTCGGTTCGCACTGTTGCAGCCTATCATGTCGACCTGCGTTTGTTTTTCCGTTATCTCAAATGCGCCAAGGTTCTGCATCGTTTGCCCGATAACCTGGATGATGTAAAATGCGATGATCTTGACCCAAATATCATCCTGAATATCACATTATCCGACGCTTATGCTTATCTGCACTATATTCAGCAGCAACGTGAAAACGGTCCCGCAACACGGTCCCGCAAAGTTTCGGCCCTTAAAACCTTTTATAAATACCTGAATACCAAAACAACAATGCTGAAAGAGAATCCTCTCAAGGACCTGGAAGTTCCTGCATTAAAGAAATCCATGCCCAAATACCTCACTTTAGAGCAATCTATGGATCTGCTTTCGGTGGTGGATGGCCCACACCGTGAACGAGATTACTGCATCATAACCTTGCTGCTGAACTGCGGTATGCGTTTATCCGAACTTGTGGGAATCAATTTGCAGGATATCCGCGAGGATACCATAAAACTCCTCGGCAAAGGCAATAAGGAACGCATCATTTACATCAATTCTGCCTGTAAATCGGCCATTGATGCCTATTTAAGGGTGCGTGAAACGCCCATCAAAGAATCGGAGAAAAACGCATTCCTGCTTTCCGGACGCAATACACGCCTGACCGGGCGCCGTGTAGAGCAAATTGTGGAAGAAAATCTGAAAAAAGCCGGATTATCCGGTATGGGTTATTCGCCACACAAGCTGCGCCACACCGCCGCAACCTTGATGTACCAGCATGGCAATGTGGATATTCGGGTTTTGAAAGAACTTTTGGGCCACGCAAACCTGGGCACTACTGAAATTTATACCCATATTTCCAATAAGCAACTGGAAAAAGCCGCTGCTGCGTCTCCCCTTTCTTCGGTGGAAGCCCCAAAAGCAAAACCAAGGAAAAGTGGGGATGATGCTGACGATCACTAAGGCAAAACCGGTGTAAAATAGTGCTTCATCAAAGCAAAATATAACGAACACATTGCAAGAACAACCGTAAAGTATAATATCTTTACAGCAGTACAATGCTCTGTTTTTGGACTAAAATCAAGGTGTTTTTCGCTTTTTAGGCTTAAAAACACCTGCTGAGCAGCCTTAAGTGCCGTTTCGGCAAGCAAAATCAGTGTGCATACCGAACCAACCATTTGTGGTCCCAATACCAGCACCCCAAACAACAGCCCATGGCCCTGAAACACTGCAAAATACGCCGTTAAAGCTGTACCGATTCCAATTCCACAGCACAAAAAGAAGAGCATCATCACAGGAATCGCCGCAAAGCTGAAACAAGTCAGAAGCAGCATCAATTCGGACGCAAAGGCTGCCGAAAAAACAGTAAGATAGGTTTTTCCTACTGTTTCTGTGCTATCTATTGCTGCCGCTATCATCTCAATGATCGTATTCCAGGAAGAATTGCTGAGCCATTTTGGCGCAAAACGACCAATTACCACGCCAATGGCAAAAAACAAAAGAAAGGATATTCTTATTTTATTGGTTCCTTTTTTCCTGATGGTTGTCCTCATTTGATCAACTGCCTTTAAAATAATAAAACCACCTGTGCAAAATACTATGCACAGGTGGTTTTTTCTATGAATGTTATTTTCCCAGCTCATAGGCACGCTTTGTGGTAGCGTCGTAGCAGTTGCGCAGGGTTTGGTCGAAATCTCCCTCGCTGAGAGCCTTAAGGCCCGCAAAGGTGGCGCCACCGGGCGAAGTGACCATATCGATCAGCTCCTGGTGGGTCTTGCCGGTTTCCATCATCATATGGGCGGAACCGATCAGTGTTTTGCAGAACAGACGGTTGGCACATTCGCGGTCGATGCCCAGTTCTTCAGCACGGTCACAAATGACCTTGGCAAACTGGTAGATATAGGCAGGGCTGCTGCCGTTTACAGTGATGATCTCGTTCATCAGCTTATTGTCGATCTCTTCCACCAAACCTGCGGCGGAAAACAGAGATTTCGCAAAATCAAATTCTTCGTCGGTGGTAGGTTCGGCACGGCTGATGGCAACCGAACCCTGGCCGATCAGCAGCGGTGTGTTGGGCATTACCTGCACAACCTTGCACTTTTTGCCCACCAGTTCGCAAATATAGGCGGGAGAAATTCCGGCTGCAATGGAAATAAATACCGTTTCATCGGTCACTTCATCCTTGATTTGAGGTAAAACCTCGTCAAAGTTCTGGGGTTTGATGGAAAGGAGAACATATTTGCTGGACGCCACGACCTCTGCGGCGCTTTTACAGGGCTTTAGGCCCTTTTCAGCCTGTTCCTTTACCTTTTCCTCAAAACGGTCGTAGACGCAAATTTCGTCGGGCTGCAGAAGGCCCGCGCCCAGAATTCCGGACAGAATGGCGCCTGCCATGTTGCCGGTACCGATGACACCCAGTTTTTGCATTGTTTCAGCCTCTTTTCCTTATTCCATATCAGCTTCGGCAGCCTTAATCATAATGGCGCATTCCAGACGCTTCTTTTCCATTTCACAGGCAACCTTAAAGGGCTTGTGAACGTCGCCGGCATACAGCATATTGTTGGCGTTGCAGCCGCCGCTGCAATAGAACTTGGCCCAGCACTTGCTGCATTCTTCCTTGCCGTAAACGGTAGCCTTGGCGAACATTTCCTGCTTTTCAGCATCAAAGTCGCCCTTTTCCAGGGTGCCCATCAGCCATTCGGGGTGGCCAACAAACTGGTGGCAGGGATAAACCTCTCCATCAGGAGTGATGGCGCAATATTCATTGCCGCAGCCGCAGCCGCGCAGGCGTTTGATGGCGCAGGGACCCTGGTCCAGATCCAGCATAAAGTGGAAGAAGTTGACCCCCTTCCCCTGCCGTCCCAGTTCCAGCAGCTCCTTTGCCAAACGTTCATATTCGGCAAAAACCTCGGGCAGGTCCTCTTCGGTAAGGGCATAGGGCATAGCGGGATCGGCAACAACCGGTTCTACCGAAATCTGGTCAAAGCCTTCCCGGGCCAGATGCAGCACATCCTCGGCAAAATCCTTATTGTACTTGGTAAAGGTGCCACGAACATAATACTGGTCGTGGCCGCGCTTTTCCACCGAGCGCTTGAATTTGGGCATGATGGTGTCGTAGCAGCCGTCGCCGTTTACACGGGAACGCACACGGTCGGTCACTTCCTTGCGGCCATCGATGGAAAGAACCACATTGGACATTTCCTTATTGATAAAATCGATCTTATCGTCATCCAGCAGCAGGCCGTTGGTGGTGATGGTAAAACGGAAGTTTTTGTTGTGCTTTTCTTCCAGCGAACGGGCGTATTCCACCACTTCCTTTACCACTTCAAAGTTCATGGTAGGCTCGCCGCCAAAGAAGTCTACTTCCAGGTTGTGGCGGTTCTGGGATTTTTCGATCAGATAATCAATGGCCTTTTTGCCGACCTCGGCAGACATGCGCACACGGGCGCCGCCAAAGTCGCCGGTGGAGGCAAAGCAATAGCAGCAGCGCAAGTTGCAGTCGTGGGCAATGTGCAGACACATGGCCTTGATGGGAGAAGGACGCATCATGCCCGAAAATTTTTCGTATTCGTCGGCGGTATAAAGCTGACCGGCTTCCACCAGTTCATGGATATCAGAAAAGGCACCCTCGATCTCCTGGGCGGAAAACTGGGCGGAAAGCTTTTCGGCAATATCCTGGGGACAGTTTTCAGGAAGCTGCGCAGCCTCGATGTCGCCGATCATGTTAATAAGCTGATAGAGACAATCGTCAACGACATGAACAGCGCCGCTGTGCACGTCCAAAACAATATTATATCCATTCAAAGAATAGCTATGGATCAAGGGGAACCCTCCAAACATCGTTATAAATGGAAATGGGAGGCTCAGCCTCCCACTTCGACTCAAGCATTCAATATGGTAATGCTTTTACTTCTTTTCGCACTTCTGGTTAGCAACGGTGCAGGAGGTCTTGCAGGCAGACTGGCAGGAAGCCTGGCATTCGCCGCAGCCGCCCTTAACGGCGCTTTCCTTCAGGTTAGCTTTGTTCAGAGTCTTTACGTGTTTCATAACTGTTTTCCTCCATCATTCGCATATGTAATAAAAACATAGACCTTTGGTAGAATTATACCACACCAAACGCCCGGATACAACAGTTTTCCTTAAAATTATCTTCCTCTAAGGTTAACTCCAAACACGCCCCCAATCATTCCGGAGGTAAGCATCATGACAAACTTGGGCAAAACTGCAATGCCAAAGCCTGCATCGGCGCAAAAACCCTGGGCAGCCACCACAAACAAAAACAGAACTGTGCCGCAAACGCCGCCCCACATCATTCCACGGCAGTTCATCATTCGGGAGCAAAGAAACCCGGCAAACAAGCAGCCCAAAATAAGCGAAAGTACCGCCATTGGCCCCATAATGCCCAAAGGCAGATCTTTGCAGGAAATCAGCAGCGCAAACAGGCACAACATTCCGGCACAAAGCACTGCCCCAAATAGCGAGGAAAGAGCAACACTTTTGGCGGCAAATCCGCCTTCCCCTGTTTTCGATGCCATTTGTTTTTTGGTTTTCATTCGTTTCCCCTCCCTGTTTTACAAAAAGAAAAGAGGAAACCCATTTCTTTGGATTTCCTCTTAAATAGCTTTATCAAAAGATATGTTTGCCGGACAGGAAGTATTCCTTACTTCTTGGATGCTTCGGCAGCGCTGTTGTTCTGCTGAACAGCCCAACGAGCCAGACGGATCTTGCAGCGGTCGCCGCCGGTTTCGATAACAAGCATATCTTCGCGGATGCTTACAACAGTGCCGATGATGCCGCCGATGGAAACGATTTCATCGCCTACTTCGATGGAGTTGCGCATCTGCTGGGTTTCCTTGTCGCGCTTGCGCTGGGGACGGATGAGGAAGAAGTAGAAGAAAACGATGATAAGAACCAGGGGCAGGAAAGATGCGAGCATATCGCCGGTGCTGGCAGCGCCTGCATCAGTCAGAATCTGAAACATAATTATTACCTCCAAAAATTAGATACAAATGATATTATACCGTTTGATGTCACTATTTGCAAGCAATTCAAAATCTTTTTACAAAATTTAGATGCGCTTGCCCAAAATGGGAACCATTTCTTCACGGAACTGTTGGAAAGTGCCCTTTTCCAGTTCCTCGCGGATGCGTTCCATCAGGGTGTTGTAGAACCAAAGATTGTGCATGACGGTAAGGCGCTGGCCCAGCATTTCGCCCGATTTGAGCAGATGACGCAGATAGGCGCGGGAGTGGTTGCGGCAGACAGGGCACTGGCACTGTTCATCGGCGGGGGCCATATCACGCTCATACTTGGCGTTGTTCAGGTTGATGATGCCCTTCCAGGTGAACAGGTGACCGTGGCGGGCATTGCGGCTGGGCATAACACAGTCAAAAAGATCGACACCACGGGCAACACCCTCGATGATATTGACAGGGGTGCCGACACCCATCAGATAGCGGGGCTTATCCTCGGGCATAAAGGGTTCCACCGCGTCGATAACGCGGTACATCTCCTCGTGGCTTTCCCCCACTGCCAGGCCGCCGATGGCATAGCCATCCAGGTCCAGCTTGGCAATTTCCTTCATGTGGGCAATTCGCAGGTCATCAAAGGTACAGCCCTGGTTGATGCCAAACAGCATTTGATTTTTATTGATGGTGCTTTCCAGCGAATTAAGGCGCTTCATTTCATCCTGGCAGCGCTTGAGCCAGCGGGTGGTGCGTTCCACCGAGTTTTTGGCGTACTGGTAGGTCGCAGGGTTTTCCACGCACTCATCAAAGGCCATGGCGATGGTGGATGCCAGGTGGGATTGGATCTGCATGCTTTCTTCGGGGCCCATGAAGATCTTTTTGCCGTCCACATGGGACTGGAAATGGACCCCCTCTTCCTTGATTTTGCGCAAAGAAGCCAACGAAAACACCTGGAAGCCGCCGCTGTCGGTAAGGATGGGTCGCTTCCAGCCGGTAAACTTGTGCAGACCGCCCATGTCATATACAACAACGTCGCCGGGCCGAACATGCAGATGGTAGGTGTTGCAAAGCATGACCTGGCACTTCAAATCCTCCAAATCAAAGGCGGAAATGCCGCCTTTGATGGCCGCCGAGGTGGCTACATTCATAAATGCAGGGGTTTGAACGGTGCCGTGCACGGTGGTAAACTCGCTGCGGCGGGCCCTGCCTTCTTTTTTCAGAACCTTAAACATTCCAAAACTCCTATCGTGAAGCCGAAAAACACTCCGGCCTTTTTCGCTTTTCTGATTATACCGTATTGACATCGCCTTTTCAAGACAGAGCAAATGCCCGCCAAACCGACGGGCATTTTTGTATCAGTATTTACAGGGTGATCTTGTGGAATACCTTTTTGCCCTTTTTGACGATGATGCCGTTTGCAACAGCGTCCTTGGCAATGTTGTGGGCAAAATCGGTGATCTTGGCGTCATCCACCGAAATGCCGCCCTGCTGCACCAGACGGCGGGCTTCGCCCTTGGAGGGGGTCAAACCGGCCTTTACCAGCAGATCCATGATATTGATGGAGTCATCGGTGAAGTCGGCATCAGTGAGGGTGGTGGTGGGCATATTGGCGTTGTTGGCTCCGCCACCAAACAGGCTCTTGGCAGTTTCCTGGGCCTTGGCGGCTTCTTCTTCGCCATGTACCAGCGCGGTCAGCTCATAGGCCAGAATTTCCTTGGCCTTGTTGAGCTGTTCGCCCTGCCAGCTATCCATTTCATCGATCTGTTCCAGGGGCAGGAAGGTCAGCATGCGGATGCACTTGAGCACGTCGGCGTCCTCAACGTTACGCCAATACTGGTAGAAGTCATAAGGAGAGGTCTTATTGGGATCCAGCCAAACGGCACCGCTGGCGGTCTTACCCATCTTTTTGCCTTCGCTGTTCAGCAGCAGGGTGATGGTCATGGCGTGGGCATC
>JAGAPB010000067.1 GCA_017847995.1 Oscillospiraceae bacterium | reverse complement strand
TGGCCGCACCGGAAGAAGCTTTTGACGGAACCCGTACCGTTTTTGACGCCGTATACAACCCCGGAGAAACCCTGCTGCTGCGCACTGCCAAGGGGTTTGGCTGCCGCTGCGTGGGCGGCATGGCCATGCTGGCCTGGCAGGGAGCCGAGGCACACCGCATCTGGGACGGTGACAGCTATACCCCCCAACAGATGGATGGCGTAATAGAAGAACTGTACACCGCCCTGGGCGGTTTTGAAACAGCGAAACGAGATGAGGAGGAATAAGCACCCATGAAGAAAAAAGAAGACGTATTTGAGCGCAACATTGTGCTGCTTGGCTTTATGGGCTGTGGCAAATCCACCACCGGCATCATTCTTTCCAAGCGTTTGGGCATGAAGTATGTGGATGTGGACAAGTACATTGAAGAAATGACCGGGCGCACCATTCCCGAATTGTTTGAACAGGGCGAGGAACATTTCCGCGAAGAGGAACACCGAGCCATGTCGGAGCTGGCCGGCCAGACCGGCTGTGTTATCACCACCGGCGGTGGGGTCATCATGCGTGACGACAACATCCCCCAGATGAAGGAAAACGGCGTGGTGGTTTACATCAACACCCCCTTCTCGCTGTGCTATCAACGCATCGCCGATTCTGACCGCCCTCTGGTGCATTCCAACACCCGCGAGCAGCTGTATGACCTTTATAAGCTGCGCCGGGCCAAATACCGCGCTGCCTGTGACCTTGAGGTTCCCGGCATCAACGGCAGCCGCCCTGTGGTACGCGCCATTTTGGCCGGGCTGGGGCTGGAAGGCCGATAAACACACAAACAAGGCGGGTGCGCAGGCATCTGCCTTTTCTTTTTGAAAAAGTTTGGAATTATTCATTGCTTTTTCATATTTCCCGCCCCTTCCTGTGCTAAGATGAAGATGGACAGGCCCCAACATGATTATGAAGTAAAGGACTGACTGTTGTGAATGTGTTGTTTTTCCTGACGCCTAAACAGGATGTCGCCTATCTTTACAGCGACAGCACCCTGCGCCAGGCACTGGAAAAAATGGAATACCACCGCTATTCCTGCATCCCCCTGATCGACCGTGACGGCACCTATGCCGGAACCATCACCGAGGGCGACCTGCTGTGGGATATTAAAAAACGCCTGCCGGCCGACACCGACGACTTTGACATTGTGCCCATCAGCCAGGTGGCCCGCCGCAGCGACTACAAGGCGGTGTGTGTCACCACCTCCATCGAAGAGCTGCTGGATGCCGCCCTGAACGAAAACTTTGTGCCCGTGGTGGACGACCGCGGGGTATTCATCGGCATTGTTACCCGAAAGCGCATTATGCAGTACTATGCCGACAAGGTGGACCAAAGGGAGCACCGTCCCAACGACCGTACATAGTAAGAAACCACCTGCATGGGCGGGTGGTTTTTCTTTTTCAGGCATAGCCCTAATAAAACTGGTAGTGCACAAGTGCGGCTTTTATTGGCCTGCCAGCCATGCACAGATTGCTTGCCACTTATAACAAGTCTCCCTTTGCAATCCCTCCGGCTCGCCGGAAGGCGAGCCACCTCCCTTTACACAAGGGAGGCTTTCAACACAAAAATCCCCCAACCAAAGTGTTACTTCTCATAGGTACAATTTGTGAACCATGGGTGTAACGCTGGTACGGGAAAAGAAAAACAGCAACGAAGTATCATTATGATGCTTCGTTGCTGTTTTTCTTTTCAAACTAAAGGTAATGCAACCTCAGTAGTA
>JAGAPB010000066.1 GCA_017847995.1 Oscillospiraceae bacterium | reverse complement strand
TCTACCGAACTGGCCGTATTTGAAAACATTCTGGCCTGTGTTCGTGAAATGACCGGCTGGAACCGTCCCAAGGGCTGCGTAGCCTGCGGCATCGGCATCTTCCTGCTGGCCTTGACCACCGCTTTGGGCTACAGTGTCTTCACCTTCCAGCCCTTTGCTGCCGGTTCTGCCTGGCTGGATCTGTGGGACTTCCTGGTTTCCACCAACCTATTGCCTGTCGGTTCTTTGCTGTTTACCCTGTTCTGCTGCAACAAGTGGGGCTGGGGTTGGGATAACTTCCTGCAGGAAGCCAACAGCGGCAAGGGCTTGAAGGTTAAGAGCTGGATGAAGCCTCATTTCCAGTATGTGGTTCCCGGCATCATCATCTTCCTGTATGTTTACGGCCTGTTCACCTTCCCCTGGAGATAAAATACAGCATCAAAAGAGCCTGCATCGAAGACCGATGCAGGCTCTTTTTTACTGTGCACTTTCGGAGGTGCTGCTCTGTTCACTTTGGCTGTTGGGGGTGGTTTGGGTGCCGGAGGTCGTTTCGGTCGTGGCGTTGTCATAGGCCATCTGCAGGGCTTCCAGCAAATCGCCCACCGGAATGGTCACAGTGGAAGCAAGGTCCTCTTCATCGACATATTCCAGATTATTTTCGGTGGTAGTGGTCATGCCCAGTGCTTTATCAGCGGTTTTGCCCACCATCCAGCCTTCCAGGGCAACCACCTGCGGGTACCAATCACCGTCTGTCTGCTGACGCAGGGTTTCAATTCCGGCGGTAAGATCGGTGCTAAGAGCGCCGGCATTGTCAAATTCCACGCCGGGTTCGGCAGCGTCAAACATCACGTCCAAAATTTTGCCTTTTTCATCAAAGCTGGCGGCACAAACGGTGACGGTGGCCTTGGCGGTGGCGGCGGTGGTGTCGGTTGCGCTCTGGGTGCCGTCCATCGAGATCACAACACCCACGCCGGTGCGCACATTGCCGGGGGCTGTATTGCCATTGCCGGGGGTGCTTTCTTCTTTATTGTCGTTGGTGGTGGGGGTTTGCTGCATGTTGTCGGTGGTGCTGCCCGAACCGGATGCGGAAGACCCATTGTTTTGGGTGGTGCCGCAGGCGGTCAGCGACAGGGTCATCGCCATGGCAGCCATCAGAGCCAAAAATCGCTTCATGTTTCTTTCCTCCAAACAGATTGCCGCAGCATGGGGCCGGCGGCGTTTTTCATTGTGGTATTTCTGCGCTTTTGCATTGGTACATGCTGTCAGGGTCAGGTTGGCAACCTCTTGCTGTCAAAAGGACGTTCCGGTGTATTGCCCAAGGCTGAGAAGAAAAAGGCATCTTCGGAATATCCATGCTTATGTTTCCCTGTATGCTGCGATTTTATGAAATAAATTATCGCCCTTTGATGGTTGCCGATATCAACAGCTTTTTTGGATTTGCTGAGATCCCAGCTATGTAATGATTGACTTTATAACAAAAATTGTAATTTCATCATCCTTTTAACAGAAACAGTTCTGTGTGGAATGTTTTTTATAATTAAAGGGAAAATGTCGGCATTGCAGGGAAGATAGATTGCAGGATTTAGGAATAGTTCACAAATCCGTAGCCGCTTGCTCTTTACATTTATGGGTCTATCATGTAAAATAGAAAAAGAAAATTTGGGTGGGGGAAATTGCATCCTGCCCCAAAAACAGGAGGATCCTATGGCACTGAAGTACAAAAGAATTCTTTTGAAGCTGAGTGGCGAAGCCCTTGCCGGCGAAAAGAAGGTCGGCTTGGACTTTGATGTAATAAAACCCATTGCCTCAAGCATTGCCCGCTGCGTGCAGGAAGGCTGCCAGATCGGCATCGTTATTGGCGGCGGCAACTTCTGGCGCGGACGCAGCAGCGGCAGCATGGATCACACCCGTGCCGACCACATCGGTATGCTGGCCACTGTTATGAACTGCCTGGCAGTAGCCGACGCCCTGGAAAAGGAAGGCGTGGACGTTCGCGTGCAGACCGCCATTGCCATGCAGGCCATTGCCGAACCCTACATCCGCAACCGTGCCGTGCGCCATCTGGAAAAAGGCCGTGTGGTCATCTTTGGCTGCGGCACCGGCAACCCCTTCTTCAGCACCGACACCGCTTCGGCCCTGCGTGCTGCCGAAATTGATGCCCAAATCTTCCTCAAAGCCACCATGGTGGACGGCGTTTACGACAAGGACCCCAACAAGTACGACGATGCTGTCCGTTACGAAAAGCTGTCCTTCAGCGAAGTGCTGGCCAAGCAGTTGGCTGTTATGGATATGACCGCCGCTTCCATGTGCCGCGACAACAAGACCCCTGTCATGGTCTTTTCCATGAAGGACCCCGAAAACATTCTGCGTGCTGTCAAGGGCGAAGCCATTGGCACCATTGTTTCGGAAGAGTAAAAAACGTATCCTACCGGTTTGGGAGCAGCCCATCCGGCCCAAAATATTGAATAAACATCTGTGGAGGTTTATATGAAACAGCATTTGGTTGAATTTGATACGAAAATGACCAAGACCATGAACAATATGCGCGGTGAGTTCTCCTCCATCCGTGCCGGCCGTGCAAACCCCGCCGTTCTGGATAAGATCCGTGTGGACTACTACGGCACCCCCACCCCCATCAACCAGATGGCCGCCGTTTCGGTTTCCGAGGCCCGCATCCTGGTCATCCAGCCCTGGGATAAGTCCACCATGAAGCCCATCGAAAAGGCCATCCAGTCCTCCGATATTGGCATCAACCCCACCAACGACGGCGTGGTTCTACGCATCGCATTCCCCCCTCTGACCGAGGAACGCCGTAAGGAACTGTGCAAGAGCGTACGTAAATTGGCTGAAGATGCCAAGGTCGCCATCCGTTCTATCCGCCGTGATGCCAACGATAAGTTCAAAACCATGAAGAAGAACAGTGAGATCACCGAAGACGATCAGAAGAACTACGAAAACGACATCCAGAAGCTGACCGACCAGTACTGCAAGGATATCGATACCGAAGCTGCCGCCAAGGAAAAGGAGATCCTGGAACTGTAAGCGCTTTGGCAAAACAAATAACCCGAGGGAAGGGTGGCACCGGCCGCCCTTCTTTTGCATGAAAAGGAGTTGTGCCACCCCATGGAACAACAGGGAATTTCCTTGCCAGCCCAGGAGTTTTTGCCCAGGCATGTGGGCATTATTATGGATGGAAACGGCCGCTGGGCCCAAAAACAGGGCCTGCCCCGTTCGGCCGGCCACAAAAAAGGCGCCGAGGTGTTTGAACAGATCGTAAAAGACTGCGATGAGATCGGCATCAAGGTCGTGACCGCCTACGCTTTTTCCACCGAAAACTGGAAGCGTCCCCAGGCTGAGGTGGAGGCTATCATGAATCTGCTGCGCAGCTACCTGAAACGGTTGGATGCCATGCAGAAAAAGGATAACGGACGCATTCGCTTTTTGGGTGACAAAACCCCGCTGGATGCCGACCTGCGCCGGATGATGGAAGAGGTGGAGGCCGCCAGCGCCAATAACTCGGGAATTGAGATCAACATTGCTGTAAACTACGGTGGACGTGCCGAACTGGTGCGCGCGGCCCAAACCCTGGCACGGCAGGCCATGGCGGGGGAGATCGTCCCCGGCGATATTACCGAGGAAATGCTTTCCGACCGGTTGTACACCCATGGACAGCCCGACCCCGACCTCATCATCCGCCCCAGCGGCGAGGAACGCCTTTCCAATTTCCTGGTTTGGCAGTCGGCCTATGCCGAGTTCGTTTTTATGGATGTGCTTTGGCCCGACTTTAACAAAGAGCATCTGGCCGAGGCTTTGTGGGAATATGCCCGCCGCAACCGCCGCTTTGGTGGTGTGTAAGCACTATTACAGACAGAAAAGAGGGACTCTCTTGAAACAGAGAATCATTTCCGCCCTTGTTGGTGTCATCATATTATTTATCGTTTTGGGCCTTTTTAAAACGCCTGTTTTCAATCTGGCCATTGCATTCCTTATGGCTGTTGCCGCCTATGAAATTGCCAAAACCGTAGCCCCCGGTCAGCCCGAGATGCTCCGCGCCTTTTCCATGCTGTTTGGCGCTCTGGCCGCCTTTGCCAATCTGCCTGCTTTGGTACTGCTGGTGCTGGTGTATGTGGTGGTTATGTTTGCCGCCGCCATTTCCCGCTATCCGAAAGTGGACGTTGCCGCCCTGGGCCTGCAGATCATGATGACCATTGGCGTTGTGGCCTGTTTCTATTGCGTACTTCTCTTGCGTGAAAAGGCCGATAATATCCTGCTGGCGCTGTACTATATCTTTATGATTTTTTCCTCTGCCTGGCTTTCCGACATCGGTGCTTTTTTGGTTGGATGTCGCTTTGGCAAGCGCAAGCTGGCCCCCACCGTCAGCCCCAAAAAGTCGGTGGAAGGACTTTGGGGTGGTTTGGCCTTTGGCGTGTTGGGCAACCTGCTTTTCTCCTGGCTGTTTGCTTCGGTGCTGGCCGGGTATGCAGGGGTCACCCTCAGCATAAACTATCTCTATGTGGCTCTTGTCAGCCCCGTTTTGGTGCTGCTGGGCGTTCTGGGCGATCTTTCCGCCTCTATGGTCAAGCGCACCTACGGCATCAAGGATTACGGCAATTTGATGCCCGGCCACGGCGGCGTTATGGACCGCTTCGACAGCTTTTTGTATGTTGCCCCGTTGGTCTATTTTTTGATGGTAAATTTCCCTTTTGCCGTTTGATTTTTAGGTAAGGAGTGAGCTCTGCCTTAATGAAAACTGTATTGATCACATTGCTGGTATTTGGCGTTATCATCATGATCCACGAGATGGGCCATTTTGTGGCAGCCAAACTCTTTGGCATCAAGGTCAACGAGTTCTCGCTGGGCATGGGGCCTTCCTTTTTTCGCTATACCCGGGGCGAAACCGACTACCGCCTGCGCCTGCTGCCCATCGGCGGCTTTGTGGCCATGGAGGGCGAAAACGAGGACAGCGGCGATGACCGCGCCTTCTGCAACAAGCCCGCCTGGCAGAGGTTTATCGTTTTGGCAGCCGGAGCTTTTATGAACCTGGTGCTGGGCCTTATTCTGGTGCTTGTCTTGGTGGGCAGGATGGAACTGATCGGCACCACCACCATCGCCAACTTTTATCCCGAGGCGGCTTCTTCCCAATGGCTGCAGCAGGGGGATACCATCCTCAGGGTCAACGGCTATTCTGTCAACGGCTACAACGACGCCCTGTTCCAGATGGTGCGTGACCAGGATAGCGTCATCGACTTTGAGGTGGTGCGCGATGGCCAAAATGTTGCATTGCAAGGGGTGGCCTTTGATACCAAGGAAGGCACCGACGGCCTGAAGACCCTTGTGCTGGACTTCCAGTTTTACGGCCGGGAAAAAACATTCTTCAATTCTTTGGATTATGCCGTGGACTGGACGGTATCCATCGTCAAGCAGGTGTGGTATTCCCTGGGGGATATCATCACCGGAAAGTACGGTATCAACCAGCTTTCCGGGCCGGTGGGAACCTCTTCGGCCATCGGCGAGGCCGCCTCGGCGGGGATGCAGTCGCTGCTTCTGCTGGTTTCGTTTATCACCATCAATGTTGGCGTTTTCAATCTGCTGCCGGTGCCTGCGCTGGACGGTGGCCGGTTGCTGTTCGTTCTCATTGAAATGGTCATCCGTCGGCCCATTCCCCAGCGGTTTGAAGGGTTTATCCATGCCGCAGGCTTTGCGCTGCTGATGGGGTTGGTGGTGCTGATCACCTTCAACGATATTGTCAGAGTATTTTTCCGTTAACCCAAGGAGTTTTAGTATGCCCAAGAACGAAAGAACGGTCAAAATAGGTGGAGTGACCATCGGCGGAGACCATCCTGTGGCCATCCAGTCGATGCTTTGCTGCGCCCTTGAGGATGTGGAAGGCAACATCGCCCAGGGCAAGGCTCTGGAGCAGGCCGGATGCGAGATCGTCCGTGTCACCGTGCCCAACGCCCAGGGGGTAAAGCTGCTTTCTGCCCTGAAGGAAACCCTCACCATTCCCGTTGTGGCCGACATTCACTATGATTACAAGATGGCGCTGGAAGCGGTTGCGGCCGGCGCCGATAAAATACGCCTAAACCCCGGCAATCTTTCTTCCCCCGACCAGGTGCGCCAGGTGGCACAGGCCTGCCGCAATGCCGGCATCCCCATCCGCGTGGGGGCAAATTCCGGCTCGGTGGCAGCCGATATTCTGGCCCGACACGGTGGACAACCCACCGCCGCCGCTTTGGCCGAAAGCGCTCTGGCCCAGGTACATATGCTGGAACAGTTTGATTTTAACGACCTGGTCGTTTCCATCAAGGCCTCCCATGTGCCCACCATGGTGGAGGCCTGCCGCATCTTTGCCGCCCAAAGCGACATCCCCCAGCACATCGGTGTTACCGAGGCGGGAACTCCCCGCATGGGGTTGGTGAAGTCTGCCATTGGCATCGGCAGCCTGCTGCTGGACGGCATCGGCAGCACTTTGCGCGTTTCCCTTACCGCCGACCCGGTGGAAGAGATCCGCGCCGCCAAGGATATTCTGCTGGCCTGCGGCCTGCGCCGTGATCGGGTGGAGGTGGTTTCCTGCCCCACCTGTGGACGATGCAAGGTGGATGTGCTCACCCTGGCCGAAAAGGTGGAACAGATGGTAGAAAACATCCGCAAGCCCCTGACCGTGGCCGTGATGGGCTGCGTGGTAAACGGGGTGGGGGAAGGCAAACAGGCCGACATTGGCATTGCCGGCGGTGATGGCGAATACCTCCTGTTCAAAAAGGGTGTTGCCATCCAAAAATACCCCATGGAAGGCATCCTTGAGGTGCTGAAAGCGGAAATTGAATCGATGTAAACGATAGACCGGAGGAAAACAAATGAGCACGGTGCTGCAGTTGTTTGGTTCGGCAGCCGAAAAGCTTGCTAAACCGCTGCAAACAGCCCAGGTCGATGGGCTGTCGGTTTCGGACGACAAAACAAAAATAACCCTTCGTGTATCTCCCGATGGCCTGGTGGCTTATGCACAACTGCACCAGGCCTGTGGTTTGCTGCGCTCTGTTTTGCAGGTGGACGAGGTTTCCATCCTTCCTGTCTATCCCCAGGAATTGTTCTCCACCCAATATTTCGAAGACCTGTTGGGCTTTTTGAAGGACGAGGGCATGGTGGTCAACGGGTTTTTCAATAGTGCCGAGCTGGGCTACAGCGACGGCCTGCTGACCATCGGCCTGCGCCACGGTGGTGCCGCACTGCTGGAAAAGCAGAACTTCACTGCCAAGCTGCAGCAGCTCATTGGCCGCCAGTTTGGTTTTGCCCCCCAGGTCAGGCTGGAAGGTCTGCTGGAACTTGCCGAACGCCCCGCAGATGTTCCCGCTGTGCAGGAATCGGACGAGCTGCCGCCCCTGCCTTCAGAAGATGATATGCCCCCCTGGGAAGCCGCAGGCGATTACAGCGGCCTTTCCGACCAGTTATCCGCTGAAGAGCCTAAAGCCGCTTCCCAGCCCAAGGCAAAGCCTTCCAAGAAGTTTTCGTTTGAAAGCGAGGGCCTGCCCTTTGCCCCCGGCACCGAGCATATCCTGATGGGGCGGCCCATCAAGGGTAAGCTCACCCCCCTCAGCGAAGTTACCTCCGAAAGCGGTATCGTTGCCGTTTGGGGTGAAATTTTTGATATTGAAGTGAAAGAGATCCGCGGTGGACGTCTGCTTTTTCTCATCTGCTTTACCGACTACACCGGCTCCCACATGATGAAGGCCATGGTGCCCGAAGGGGAGGCCGGCACCTACAAGCAGTTGAAAAAGGGCATGACCGTTGTCATCCGCGGCGATGTGGTTTACGATAAATACGAGCGGGAAAATATCATCGAGCCTCGTGCCATCACCACCGTTAAGCTGCAAAACGAAAAGGACGAAAGCCGCGAAAAGCGTGTGGAGCTCCACGCCCACACCGTTATGTCGGCTATGGACGCCGTTGTTTCGGCCGGAGATCTGGTCAAGCAGGCCGACAAATGGGGCCACAACGCCATTGCCATCACCGACCACGGCGTAGTGCAGTCCTTCCCCGAAGCCGCTGCCGCCGCCAAGGGGGTCAACAAGGACCGCAAGGCCAAGGCTGAAGAAAACGGGGAAGAGGCCGTTCCCTTTAAGATCATCTATGGCGTGGAAGGCTATTTGGTCAACGACATGACCGGCATTGCCGACGGCGGCTATGACCAGCCCCTGGATGGCGAGCTGATCGCCTTTGACGTGGAAACCACCGGCCTTTCGGCCGGCTCCGAGCGCCTGACCGAAATTGGCGCTGTGCGCATCAAGAACGGGGAAGTGGTGGACCGCTTTGATACCTTTGTCAACCCCGATAAAAATATCCCCGATAACATTGTGGAGCTGACCGGCATCACCGACGACATGGTGGCTGACGCCCCCAGTGAAGCCGAAGCCCTCCGGGCCTTCATGGATTTTTGCGGCGATGCAAAGGTACTGATCGCCCATAACGCCCCCTTTGACATGAGCTTTATGAAGGCTGCCGCAGGCCGCTGTGGTGTGGCCTTCCCCTATGCCTCCATCGACACGGTGCCCCTGGCCCGTGCGCTGCTGCCCGAACTGAAAAAGGTCAAGCTGAACCTGGTTGCCGAACACCTCAAGCTGGGCAAATTCCGCCACCACCGTGCCAACGACGATGCCGAAATGCTGGCAAAGGTGTTCCTGGCCCTGGTGGGCAAGGCCAAGGAAAAGGTGGAAAGCTGTACCACCGTGGGCGACCTGAACAGCGCCGCGGCAGGCACCGACCTGTGGAAGGGCAACACCTACCATATTGTCATTCTGGTCAAAAATCAGGTGGGCCTGAAGAACCTGTATAAGCTGGTTTCTTTCGCCCATCTCAACTATTTCTACAAGCGTCCCCGCATCCCCAAGTCTGTTTTGATGCAGCACCGCGAGGGGCTTATCATCGGTTCTGCCTGTGAAGCGGGCGAACTTTACAGGGCTATTCTGGCCGGACAAAGCTGGGAGGACCTGTGCAAAGTGGCCTCTTTCTACGATTATTTGGAAATTCAGCCCGAAGGCAACAATGAGTATATGCTGCGGGAACACATGGTGCCCGATATTGAGGCTCTGCATGACCATGTGCGCACCATCATTCGTTTGGGCAAGGAACTGAACAAGCCGGTGTGTGCCACTGGTGACGTCCACTTCCTCAAGCCCCGGGACGAGGTCTACCGCCGCATTCTGATGGCGGGCCAGGGCTTCAAGGATGCCGACCAGCAGGCTCCCCTCTACTTCAAATCCACCGATGAGATGCTGCGGGAATTCGCCTATCTGGGCGAAGAGACCGCCCGCAAGGTGGTCATTGAAAATCCCAACTACATCGCATCCCTCACCGATACCCTCAAGCCCATCCCCGATGGCACCTATCCGCCCTCCATCGACGGCGCCGAAGAGGACCTGCAAAACCGTGTTTGGTCCAATGCCAAGGCCCGCTATGGCGACCCGCTGCCCGAAATTGTGGAAAAGCGTCTGGACAAGGAGCTCACCTCCATCATCAAAAACGGCTTTGCCGTATTGTATGTTATCGCCCAGAAGCTGGTAAGCAAGTCGGAGGAGGACGGCTATCTGGTGGGCTCCCGTGGTTCGGTTGGGTCTTCCTTTGTTGCCCATATGGCCGGCATTTCGGAGGTAAACCCCCTGGCGCCCCACTATGTTTGCCCCAACTGCAAACACAGCGAATTCATCACCGATGGTTCGGTGGGCTCCGGTTTTGACCTTCCGGTAAAGAACTGCCCGGTCTGCGGCACGGTTTACCACCAGGATGGCCACGAAATCCCCTTTGAGACCTTCCTAGGTTTCGATGGTGACAAATCCCCCGATATCGACCTTAACTTCTCGGGCGAATATCAGACCCGCGCCCACCAGTACACCGAAGAACTGTTCGGCTCCGACCATGTGTTCAAGGCCGGAACCACCTCCAGTGTGGCCGAAAAGACGGCCTATGGCTTTGTAAAGAAATATCTGGAAGCCAAGGGTATGACGGTGCACAAGGCCGAAGAAAACCGCCTTGCCAAGGGATGCACCGGCATCAAGCGCACCACCGGACAGCACCCCGGCGGCATGGTCGTTGTACCCAACGACTACGACGTTTACGACTTTACCCCCGTGCAGCACCCCGCCGACGCGGTGGATTCCTCGGTTGTCACCACCCACTTCGACTTCCATTCCCTCCACGACACCATCCTCAAGCTGGATAACCTGGGACACGATGTTCCCACCCAGTATAAGTATCTGGAGGACATGACCGGCATCAAGATCAAGGATGTGCCCATCAACGACCCCGAGGTCTACAAGCTGTTCACCAGCCCCGAACCCATGGGCGTTACCGAAGAGGAGATCGGCTGCAACACCGGCAGTCTGGCCCTGCCCGAAATGGGCACCAACTTTGTCCGCGGCATGCTGGTGGAATCTCAGCCCAAGGGCTTTTCCGACCTGCTGCAGATCTCGGGCCTGAGCCACGGCACCGACGTTTGGCTGGGCAACGCCCAGGAACTGATCAAGGCCGGCACCTGCACTATTTCGGAGGTTATCGGTACCCGTGACAGCATCATGACCTATCTGATGCACAAGGGGGTCAAGCCCAAAAACGCCTTTAAGATCATGGAGATCACCCGTAAGGGCAAGGCCACCAAGCTGCTGACCGACGAAATGAAGCAGGAAATGCGTGACTGCGGCGTTGAGGAATGGTACATCGACAGTTGTCTGAAGATCAAGTACATGTTCCCCAAGGCCCATGCCGCCGCCTATGTTATGGCCGCCGTTCGCCTTGGCTGGTACAAGGTTTACTACCCGTTGGAATATTACGCGGCGTTTTTCACCGTTCGGGGCGGCGATTTGGAAGCCGATACGGCGGTGGCTGGCAAAGCGGCCTGCCGGGCACGGCTGATGCAGCTCAAAGACATGG
>JAGAPB010000065.1 GCA_017847995.1 Oscillospiraceae bacterium | reverse complement strand
GGCCAGGGGTTCGAATCCCTTAGGGCGCGCCAAGCGAAAGAACCGTTCCAAGAGGAGCGGTTCTTTTCATTTTAAATTTCCCAAGGGATGAGACCCCCGGGGTGAGATGTCTGAGTCTCCAAGAGCCCAAGCATTGCGCTGGGCGATTGGCAAGACGAAGGATACAGATCGCGAAGCGAGTCGTAATCCCTTAGGGCGCGCCAAGCGAAAGAACCGTTCCAAGAGGAGCGGTTCTTTTCATTTTAAACAACCATTCGTCAGGGTGGTTGTTTCTTTTTCCCTTGCGCACATCCAATTGTTTCATTTCATATGATGTTTATTAATGACTGGTTTACATTTGGGTGCTATCATTTAGACTGCAATCTAATTGTTTGGAGATGTTTTGGTGCAAGAAAAAAAGACCTCCCTGCCTTTTAAGATCATAAAAGGGCTTGTAAAGCTTTTCTACCCCAAATTCACGGTGGAAGGGCAGGAAAGCCTGCCCGATGAGCCGACCATCATCGTGGGCAACCACAGCAAAATGAACGGCCCTATCGCCTGCGAGCTTTACTTTCCCGGTCATCACTACACCTGGTGTGCCGGGCAGATGATGCAGGTCAAAGAGGTCCCCGACTATGCGTTCCAGGATTTTTGGTCTAACAAGCCCAAATACATCCGCTGGTTTTACCGGCTGGCATCCTATGTGATAGCTCCCTTTTCGGCCTGGGTCTTCCAGAACGCCAACGCCATCGGCGTTTATCACGATGTCAAAATCATCTCCACCTTCAAAGAAACGGTGCGGGTGCTCCAGGATGGCGCCAGCGTCATCATCTTTCCGGAACAGTATACGCCCTACAATCACATTGTTTGCCAATTCCAGCAGCGGTTTGTGGACACTGCCCGCTACTATTACCGCAAAACCGGCAAAGAGCTTTGCTTTGTTCCCCTGTACATAGCACCTGCCCTGAAGAAAATGTTCATCGGCAAACCCATTCGGTTCTGTTCCTCCAATTCAATCGAAGAGGAATGTGCTCGCATCTGCAACTATTTGATGGAAGAGATCACCCAAATTGCCTGCAGTTTGCCGGAACATACCGTGGTGCCCTACCCCAATATCCCCAAGAAAAACTATCCCTCCAATATTCCCCCAAAGGTATCTGCGAAATGAAAACTCCCCTGGTCGATTACCGCCAATTTCGTTTTTCCAAACTCAATACGCCCCAGTTCCGCCACTTAAAGCTGCTTTGGGCGTGGCCGGCCTATTTCGCCATGTATTTTCTTACCGAAAATCTTATCCCGCCCGAACGGCTGCACACCGTCCACTGTGCCCTGGATGACATCATCCCTTTCAACGAGGTTTTTGTCATCCCTTATGTGTTCTGGTATTTACTGGTAGCTTTTACTCTGCTGTGGTTTGCCCTATACAATGTGGACGGCTTCCGAAAGCTGATGACCTTTCTCATCGTTACCCAGGTGGTGGCGGTGGCCATCTACATCCTGTGGCCCAGCCAGCAGTTGCTGCGGCCCGAGGTCTTTCCCCGCCAAAACCTGCTGAGCCAAATCGTGGGGTTTCTTTACGCCTTTGACACCAACACCGGGGTCTGCCCCTCGCTGCATGTGGCCTATTCTTTGGGCATTGCCTCGGTTTGGCTCAAGGAGCGCTCCGCTTCGGCGGGGTGGAAGGTCTTTGTGGTCGTGGCGGTCATTCTCATCTGCCTTTCCACCGCTTTCATCAAGCAGCATTCGGTGGTGGATTTTTTTGCCGCCATCCCGGTCTGCTTGCTGGCCGAATACATCGCCTTTCACCGTCCGGCAAGGCACTGACTACGCCTCCTTAAAATCAGGCCCGCCCCTCTTCCTGCTTTGTGGGGCGGGCCGCTTCTTTTTTGTAAACGCAAAAACCTTGACCGAAAAAATGATTGTTTTTATAATTGGAACAGTGAGAATACTACACCCAAGGAGGTTAAAGAATGATCGAATACCGATATGACACCCAGCTTTTGATCGAAGGCCACGACCTGGATGAAGACGCCATTTATGACTATTTTGTGGAGCACTTTAAGGGGGATTCGCTGTTGGCAGTGGGTGACGAGGATCTGATCAAGATCCACTACCACACCAACGAGCCCTGGCAGGTGCTGGAATACTGCGCCACCCTGGGCGAGATTTTTGACATTGTGGTGGAAGACATGGACCGCCAGGCCCGCGGCTTGAAGGGCTGAATAAACTATGCAAAAAAAGAACCGGTCAAAGACCGGTTCTTTCTGTTTTTTAAGTTTAAGCCAGATATTTTGCGGCGTAGTCGGCATACAGTTCCTTGTAGCTTTCGCTTTGTGCCTTCATGGTGTGGATAGATGCATGAAGGTTGAGCCTGTTTTCGGCGGCATCCATCACACAGCCCGCAATGTTGGAGCAGTGGTCAGAAACACGCTCCAGGTTGGTCAGAATATCCGACCAAACAAAGCCGGTTTCGATGCTGCAGGAGCCCTGCTGCAGACGCAGGATGTGATTGGTGCGCATCATCTCCTTCAGGCGGTCAATGACCTGTTCCAGAGGTTCCACCTTGCGGGCCGCATCCAGATCGGTGTTCACAAAGGCAGAGAAGGAAATTTCCATGATCTCTTCGGTGGCGCCGATCAGGTTGCTCATTTCAGCCATGGCGGATTCCGAGAAGGTGATGTTCTTATTCTGCATTTCCTCGGCCGAATCCAGAATGTTTTTGGCGTGGTCGCCGATGCGTTCCAGGTCGCCGATAACCTTGAGCAGCTTGGCGGCTTCGGCACTGTCATGGTCGGTGAGGTGCAGGGCGCTCAGCTTGACCAGATAGGTCCCCATGATGTCCTCGTAATGGTCGGTTTTGTCTTCCTTTGCCTTGATGTCGGCGGCCAGGGCGGTGTCATATCCGCTCAGACACCGCATGGCGTCCTTCATGGCGCTGATGGCATCCTGGGCCATGTCAGCGGAAAGGCTGCGGCAGCGTTCCAGAGCGGCTGCGGGGATGGTCAGCAGATGCTCGTCCAGCTCGGCAATGGCGTCAGGGGTTTTGGTTTCGGGTACCAGCTTGTAGGCCAGTTTTTCCAGCAGGCCGGACAGGGGCAGCAGCAGGGCGGTACAGGCAATATTAAAAATCGAGTGACAGGTTGCAATGCCGGCAAGCGATGCCGCCTCGCCCAAAATGGCGGGAGCAAATACCGCTCTTACCACGCTGAAAACACCGAGCCAAACAACGGTGCCGATGATGTTGAAGGAAAGGTGCACATAGGCGGCACGCTTGGCGTTGCGGTTGGTGCCAAAGGAAGAAAGGATGGCGGTGATGCAGGTGCCGATATTCTGGCCCATAATGATGGGAACAGCAGCCCCATAGCTGACCTGTCCGGTGGCGGAAAGGGCCTGCAGAATGCCCACCGAAGCCGAAGAAGACTGAATGATGGCAGTGACGACAGCACCGGCCAGCACGCCCAGAATGGGGTTGGTAAACATTAGAAAAAGCTGCTGGAATTCGGGTACATCGGCCAGGCCGCCCACGGCGTCGCTCATGGCATCCATACCGAACATCAGCACGGCAAATCCCAGCAGAATGGTGCCGGTGTCCTTTTTCTTGTCGCTTTTGCAGAACAGGAAGAACACAATGCCCACCAGGGCAAGCACAGGGGTGAAGGAGGTGGGCTTGAGCAGTTTGAGCCACAGGGCATCCCCATCAATGCCGCCCAGGCTGAGGATCCAGGCGGTAACGGTGGTGCCGATGTTGGCACCCATGATCACATTGATGGCCTGCTTCAGGGTCATCAGGCCCGAATTGACAAAACCAACAACCATTACGGTAGTGGCCGAAGAGGACTGGATAACAGCGGTGACACCCAGACCGGTGAGCAGACCGGCCAGTTTGCCGGTGGTCAGGCGGCTGAGCAGCCCCTGCAGCTTGCTGCCGGCACGGCGTTCCAGGGCATTGCCCATTACACTCATGCCAAACAGGAAGAGGCACAGGCCCCCCACCAGCGATAATACGTCAAAAATACTCATTTATTTTCTACCTGCCTTCGTTTTCGACTTTTTGTTACTGGTAAAATTTTAGCAAAGAAAAAATCAAGCTGCTTGCATGATTTGGTCAGTTGTTTGTAAAGTTTGTGTAAAGCGGGGATGTAAAACGGCTTCTTTACGCCCTTTGGGGCTTGTTGGCGCCGGAAAAAAATGCTATCCTGTCATCAAAGGACTGTGCTGAAAGGAGTGGCTGTTATGAAGCGTATTTTGTTCCTGGCTTTGGCCATTGTGGTGATGGTGCTGGCCGCGGTGCGGCTGAGCCGCCCCAATTATCAACGGGCCAACATGGTGTATGTGGAAGACCAGCTTTATGTTTCCAGCGAGCAGGCCATGCCGGTGGAAATTGCCCCCGAAGCCATTCTGGGCACCATCCAAACCGCCACCGACCCCAGCGAAAATCCCAACCAAAACGGCGAGGCCAATTTTGACTGCGTTGGCGCCCCTTATGCGAAAATAGAAAATGGGCTGGGCGGAAAGGCCGGTCTGGCCGTTCTGCTGGAACACGAATGGGTCTTTTTTGAACCCCACAACTGAGCCAAACAGGTGCCGCGATGAAAACTCTTAAGAAGTACAGCTCCCCTATTTTTATGTTTGCGCTGTTCGAGACCATCGCCGTTGGACTGTGGCTTTGGTCGGGCAATCTCTTTTATCTGTTCAACTTCACCTACATCGGCGGGTTCATCGCCCTGGGGGTCACCCTTTACATCCGCCGGTTCCGCTATGCCCGCCTGGTGGTGCAGCTTGGGGTGGGGCTTTATATGCTGGTTTACCTGGGCCTTATCCACGGCGAAAACATGCAGATCGAGGGCTTCTGGTACTATCTGTTTTCGGGGGTATTCGAGGCCGCCACCATCCACTATTTGATCGCCAAAATAGCGGGACCGCTTATTTTTGGCCGTGGCTGGTGCGGCTACGCCTGCTGGACCGCCATGGTGCTGGATCTTCTGCCCTTCAAGCAGCCCCAAACGCCCCGCCGCCCAAGGCTGGGCCGCCTGCGTTACCTGGTGTTTGGCATTTCGCTGGTGTTTGTGGCAGCGCTGTTTTTGGCGCAGGTCCGGCAGATGGAAGCCATCATGTTCCGCAGCTTTGTGGTGGGCAACCTGCTCTATTACATTGCCGGCGTAGGCCTGGCTTTTCATTTCCGCGATAACCGCGCCTTCTGCAAATACCTTTGCCCCATCACCGTGTTCCTAAAGCCCATGAGCTACTACTCCCTTTCGCGGGTGAAGGTGGATGCCGAAAAGTGCATTGGCTGCGGCAAATGCCAAAAGGTATGCCCCATGGATGTGGATATGCTGGACAATGCCCGCAGCCGCAAAAACGGCACCGAGTGCATCCTGTGCATGCAGTGCGTTGACCACTGCCCCAAAGGCGCCTTGAAAACCTGAAAAACTGCACAAAAAAGCACAGGCACCCTTGCGGATGCCTGCGCTTTTTTTGTTTGAGATGGATTAAGGAGGGGTTTGTTGAAATTAATTGAGGGGGATAGGAGTTGCGGTCTCTTATCCTGTGAGCTTATTATAGCTTCTTTTTTGCCGCAATTTGTGACTTTGCTGTGAATAAACCGCCAAAGAATTGTAAAACACCATGCAAAACCGGGTTTTCGGGCCTGTTTTTGCCCAAAATATAAACATATGTTTGCATCCTTTTTGGGGCTGTGGTATACTGAAAAAGAACAAATGGTTCGATTTTTAGAACAGGAGGCAGCGCTATGAAAAAGCTGAACCAAAAAGCCACCGATATCCTGTCCTTTATCCGGCGTTCCACCGCCGACGGCGTGCCCCCCACGGTACGCGAAATCTGCAGCGCCCTGAACATCAAGTCCACCTCCACCGTGCACCGCTATTTGGGCGAGCTGGAGCAGCAGGGCTTTATCACCCGCAGCGAGGGGCTGAACCGCTCCATCCGCCTGGCGGGCAGCCAGACCACCCTGATGGTCCCCCTGCTGGGCCGTGTTACCGCAGGCCAGCCCATTCTGGCCTTCGAGGATGTTACCAACCAGCTCATCCCCTTCCACGGCTCGGGCAATCCCGAAGACTTTTTTGCCCTGCGCATCCAGGGCGAAAGTATGATCAACGCCGGCATCCTGGATGGCGACATCATTGTGGTGCGCAAGACCGAAGCAGCCGAAAACGGCCAGATCGTGGTGGCGCTGATCGAAGAGGAAGCCACCGTAAAGCGCTTCTATAAAGAAAAGGGTCACTACCGCCTGCAGCCCGAAAACGACACCATGGAGCCCATCATCGTGGACAACGTGCGCATTCTGGGCCGTGTGGCCGCCTGCGTGCGCCACTACGAGAGCTGATTTTTCCCCAAAGGAGATCTTCTATGTTCGAAACCAAGGAAACCACGGTGCAGCGTGCCCTGCTTGTGGCTGTTGACACCGGCGAATATGACGTGGAAGAGTCGCTGGATGAACTGGCCGAGCTGGCCCGTTCGGCAGGGGCCGAGGTTGCCGCCCGTGTTACCCAGCGGCGGGAATCCTTTGACCCCGCCACCTGCATCGGCGCGGGCCGCCTGGAAGAGATGGCTGACTTTATCGAAGCCGACGGCGCCAACCTGATCATCTTTGACCACGAGCTGACCGCCAGCCAACTGCGCAACATTGAAAAGGCCTGCGGCTGCGATGTCATCGACCGCACCACCCTCATTCTGGATATTTTTGCCCAGCGTGCCACCACAAGCGAAGGCCGCCTGCAGGTGGAACTGGCCCAGCAGCGTTACCGTCTGCCCCGTTTGACCGGGTTGGGCACCTCCCTTTCCCGTTTGGGCGGCGGCATTGGCACCCGCGGCCCCGGCGAAACCAAGCTGGAAAGCGACCGCCGCCACATCCGCAGCCGCATCAATTCGCTGGAGCGGCAGTTGGAGACCCTTGCCCGCCGGCGCGAGCTGATGCACACCCGCCGCAAAAAGGAGGGTGTGGTCACAGTGGCCATTGTGGGCTATACCAATGTGGGCAAGTCCACCCTGCTCAACCGGCTGACCGACGCCGGCGTTCTTTCCGAAAATATGCTGTTCGCCACCCTGGACCCCACCTCCCGCGCGTTGGAGCTGCCCGATGGCCGCACCGTCATGCTGGTGGATACAGTCGGGCTGGTGCGCCGCCTGCCCCACCATCTGGTGGAGGCCTTCAAATCCACCCTGGAAGAAGCCGCCCAGGCCGACCTTCTGCTCAATGTCTGCGACATTTCCTCGCCCGAGGCCGAGGCTCACCTGCAGGTCACTCAGCAACTGCTCAAGGATCTGGGGGCCGAAAACATCCCCATCCTGACCGTGCTGAACAAGTGCGACAAGCTGGCCTATGAGCCGCTGGACCTGGGGCGCAACAGCGTGCTGATCTCGGCCCAAACCGGCTATGGCATCGACGCCCTGCTGCAAAGCATCTGCCGCCTGCTGCCCGCCACCCAGCAGCGGCTGACCCTGCTGCTGCCCTATGCCCAGGGTGGGCTGGAAAACCACATCGTGGAAACCGGCGGAAAGATCTTTTCGAGAGATTACACCGAGGAGGGCATTTTGCTGGACGCCCTGGTGGACAGCAAGGAGCTGCACCGGGTGGCCGAATTTGTTCAGCGTGACCCCAAAGGCTAATTTTGTAGATTTTTGCATGTAATATACTGATAGTATTTTTATATTAATTTGAAAAGGCCCTTTCCAGTGACGGAAGGGCCTTCATTTTGTCATATTTTGTATAATCAACTCGATCTATTACAAAAAGTATTTTATTTCAATCTGCGGCGGGCCGCCAGAAAAACCCCCAAGCTCAGCACCGCCATAAGGATGGCGCCAATGCCGTTTACGCCGCTTTGCACGGCGGCACGGTCCATCCGGGGCAGCAGATTTGCCGCCAGGGCAAAGGC
>JAGAPB010000064.1 GCA_017847995.1 Oscillospiraceae bacterium | reverse complement strand
GTTCAAAGTCGCCGATGATGTGCAGCAGCTTGGTGATCTGAGCCGAAGAGGCCTCGTCCATGCTGCAGGAAGAGATCTTTACCAGATAACTGCCCAGGGCGTCTTCCAAAATATCGGCCTTGCTTTCCAGTGCCCGAACCTCTTCGGCAAGCTTGGCGTCGTAATGGTCAAACAGCGAAAGAGCCTTCAACTGGGCTTCCACGGCATAGTCGGCCATCATGCCGGTAACTTCGGTGGCGCGGCCCACGGCCACTGCAGGGGTGTTGATGAGCAGCTCATCCAGAAGGGTGGTTTTGTCGTCCTCATCTTTCTTGTCCTTAATGGTCAGTTCAGCCAAACGAGCCAACTGTTTGTAGAAGGGGGAGATCAGCGCGACCGAAACGATTTTGAAAATGGTGTGTACGCTGGCCACGCCCCACATATCGATGATGCTTTCAACAAAGGCAAAGTTTACAAAGGCGTCTGCCAGATAGAAAATACCCAGGAACAGGATAACACCGATGATGTTGAAATAGAGGTGAACAATGGCGGCGCGCTTGCCGTTGCGGTTGGCGTTGATGGAAGAAAGCATGGCAGTGACACAGGTGCCGATGTTCTGACCCATAACGATGGGGATGGCTGCGCCGTAGGTGATGGCGCCGGTGGTGGTCAGCGACTGCAGAATACCAACCGAAGCCGAAGAGGACTGTACAATAGCGGTAAGAACAGTACCGGCCAGAACGCCCAGGATGGGGTTTTCAAACATGATGAGCAGGTTGCGGAAGCTTTCGCTCTCCTTCAGGCCGCCCACGGCGCCGCTCATCAGGTCCATACCCACCATCAGGATCGAGAAGCCCAGCATAATAACGCCGATATCTTTCTTTTTGCCCCGCTTTGCAAACATGACCAGCGCAATGCCGATGATGGCCAGAATGGGCATCCAGGAGGAGGGCTTGAGCCAGCGGATGATATCCAGAGCGGCCTCGCCGCCGGCACCCAGGCCGGAAAGGCCGGTCAGCCAGGAGGTAACAGCGGTGCCGACATTGGCGCCCATGATGACGCCCACTGCCTGCAGCAGGGTCATGGTGCCCGAGTTTACAAAGCCGACAACCATAACGGTGGTGGCGGAAGAGGACTGGATGATGGCGGTTACGCCCAAACCAAGCAGGAAGCCTTTCACAGGATTAGAGGTCATCTTGCCCAAAATGGTTTTCAGGCTGGAGCCGGCGCTCTTCTTTAATGCGTCGCCCATCAATTCCATGCCATACAGGAAAAGGGCCAAACCGCACAGCAGCGTCAGCACATCAAAAATCGTCATAAGTCAAAACCGTTCCTTTCCATTAAACGCCCAAAGCTGCGGCAAAATAATCAAAAAAACTTTACTATTATTTTACCTATTTGCGGAAATTCCGTCAACCGACAAAATACACTACAAATAAGCGCTGTTTTGTTAGTTTCAACAATAGTAGAAGGGGATTTTTTATAAAAAGTATTTTAAAAATCAGATCGTCTTTCAGGCGGAGGACCCCGAAAGGAAAGACGATTTTTTACACGAAATTTTTCAAATTTACAATATAAATAAAGAAAAGGCCGTCTTTCGATGGCCCTTTCTTTGCGCTTACAAAAACTCCCGAATATCCACCGCCAGCTTCTCCTCCAGGTTGATCAGGCGTTTGGCAATATCCTTGGAACGTTCATCGGCGGCTTTATAGCGGTTGAGGTACATGTTCAGCGACTTGACCCCCATGTTGCAGCCGTCGGTCATCAGGTCGGCGATGGTGTGGTCAGAATCATCCACCGCCATCTTCCAGCTGGTTTTCATCCACGACATCCCCTTGGCCATGGGATTGGGGTCTTTGCCCTGGTCCTGGAAGCGGGTCAATTGGCTTTCAATTTGGCTCTCCAGCTCCTTGTGGGCGGTGCGGCATCCGGTCAGCCTTAGGCGCAGCCGATCGGAATGGACCTGCTCCACCACATCATCGATGGAGGAGATTCCCATTTTTACCCCGGCGTCACATTCCCGCAGCAGCTTTACAGTATCCTGTTCTATCATAGTTCATTCCCTCCTTTGGGTAAGAACAGTATGCCCAAAAGAAGCAAAAAGCACCCCGCAAGGGGTGGCTTTTAATCTGGAAAGAAGGGATATCCCGTATAAGAGTGAATTCACGAAAATAAAAATTGGCCGCGCAGCGGTCACCTTGCACTTCTTCACGATTCACTATTACTTATTTCTTCCGCCAAAATCGGCAGTAAGAGAATAGTGAAAAGTGAAGAGTGAAAAAGTAAAATCGACAAGGCTCTGTCGAACCTTGTCGATTTTGGCGGAGGGTGTGGGATAGCGACTCGCTGCGCTCGCATGCATAACTTCGTCCAGCCAATCACCCTGCGCAAAGCTTGGGTTCTTGGGGTCTCAGTTATCGAACCGGTGGGTTCTCATCAACCACACCCTCAAATGAAAAAAGCACCCCCACAAAGGGGATGCCTTTCCTTTGGCGGAGGGTGTGGGATTCGAACCCACGTGGGGTTGCCCCCAAACGGTTTTCAAGACCGCCTCGTTATGACCGCTTCGATAACCCTCCAGTTTTTTATGGAACTTTCTTATGATAGCACACAGGCCGAACCTCAGTCAAGAAAAGTCTGAACCGGGCCGCGCATCAAAAATCGCCCAAAGATACAAAACGGTTGAAAGGAGAAAGATTGGATGGTAAAATGAAAAAAAGACTGGAAAGGTGAGGTGTGCTCATGGAGAATCCGGCTGTTGTTTTGATCGGCGGAGCGGTCGTGCTCATTGCGGTGGTGGCCCTGATGCTGATGCTGCAGGTGTGGCTTGCCTCCCGCAAAAAAACCTGGCCCGGGCTGGTGCAGCCCACCGTTTGGGCAGCCTTTGCCCTGGCGGCAAATCTGCTGCCCCGGATGGACCGTGCCGCCGTGCAAAGCGGCGTAAACGGCATTGGCGCCATCCTTATGGCGGTGCTGAGCTTGGGGGTTTTTCTGGCGGCCCGCCGCAGATTGAAATAAAAT
>JAGAPB010000063.1 GCA_017847995.1 Oscillospiraceae bacterium | reverse complement strand
GTACACGGTCTAATCAAGATGCCGGCCTACGGCCATGGCAAATCCAACGCCTTGCGTTGGATAGGGCGCCCAACCTGCTCCCCAGTTCAGCAAGCGCTGATTGGAACCGTCACTTATCTTTGCTTTTACAAAACCCCTGCTTCGGCAGGGGTTTTTCTTTAGCACTGTTTCTTGTTTGGTGCATTGGTCTGTGCTACAATAAGCCCATAGACGAAAGGGGGTATCCTCGATGAAAAACAAAGTCGTTATTTGTCTGCTGGCGTTGCTGTGCATTCTTGCCTTTGCGGCCTGCGGCGCAGAAAAGCAGCCGGTCCAAGAGAAATCCGAACCCGAAATCATCCAACAGCCGGAAGAAATTGCGGAAGAACAGGCAGCACCTAAGCTTCCCGAGGAGGTTGTGGAGGAAGAATCCCTGCCCGAAGAAGAGCTCCTGCCCGAAGAAGAACCCATCGACCCCAACAGCGTGCTGCTGCCCGACCTTGCCGATTTTTTGCTGTTGGAGAAAGATTTCAACAAAGCCTACAGCAGCGGGGGAAAAAGGTATACTGTCGGCCCGATGCCCGACGCCGCCTATGAGGATGTGGTTGCCGAAATAATGGCCTTGCTGGAAGAACCCCGCTACCAGTTGGAACCGGAGGGTGTAGACAGTTCCTACAATGATGACGGCTCGGGCGAAAGCCATGACTACTATTACCGTTATACCGGCACGAATCCCAACATCTTTTATGTGGACCACGAATGGAAGGATGTTTCGTTCCATGTGATGCTCAAAGTTTATGATTTGGATTATGATGACGGCAATTTCGACATAGGGCTGTTTTTCTGCGAAAACTTTGAGGAAGAGATCACCGGGAAATACACCACCCGCCGCACCGACAAGGACAGCGACGGCGGCCCGCGTGGGCCGGATGAATTCCCCCAGAAGCAACCTGAAAGCAACGGCGGTGACTGGGAACACAACAGCGACCTGTATAACCACACGCCCCCCGCCTCCAAGCTGAAGTGCCTGACCTGCGACGGTGACGGCGACTGCAACACCTGCGGCGGCGATGGATATAAAAACATAGGCGGAGCCAAGGCCGGCTGCAACACCTGCCGCGGCAACGGCAAATGCCGCGCCTGCGGCGGCAGCGGCACCCGCTGAAACAACACAAAAGAACCCCCGGAGAGAAACCTCCCCGGGGGTTTTGTTATTGTTTTTCGCTGTAATAGGCCTGGTCGATGGTGACCACGGCGAAGTGGTTGGGCCAGCGGTCAAAGATGATGGCCCGGATGGCGTCCACCAGTTCTTCTTCCGAAAGGGTGCAGTCATAGGGCCTTACGGCATCAAAGATCAGGTTGGTATGGGTGGGGCCGGGCACCATGCGGAAGTCGTGGATGGTAATTTCGGGGTGGATCTGCCGCACCAGCTCGGCCACCTGCTGGCGCATCTGGGCAACGGCAGTGTTATCGGCCTCGATGGGGTCCATGTGGATGGTAACGGCCAAACAGCCCAGCTCCTTCAGCACCTGGTTTTCGGCGCTGTCCACCGCATCGTGGAGGGCAAAAATGTCGCCGTCGCCCCGCACCTCGGCATGCAGGCTGACCATCAGCCGCCCGGGGCCGTAGTCGTGCACCACAATGTCGTGGATGCCCACCACGTCGGGATAGGAGAGGACGATCTCTTCGATGCGGTGAATGGTGTCGGGGTCGGGGGCCTGGCCCAGCAGGGGGCTCAGGGTGTCCTTCAGGGCATTGTAGCCGGCAAACAGAATAAACACCGCCACCGCCAAACCGGCCCAGCCGTCGATGTTGTAACCGCTGGCGTGAGAGATGACCATGGAGATGAGGACCACCGTGGTGGCAATGGAATCGGAAAAGCTGTCAACAGCGGTGGCCTTCAGCGAAAGGGAGTCGATCTTTTTGCCCACACCGCGGTTATAAAAGCCCATATACAACTTTACGGCGATGGAAGCCACCAGGATGACAGCGGGCAGGATGCCGGCCTCCAGCGGCTGGGGATGCAGAATTTTGTCAATGGAGGATTTGCCCAGCTCCACACCCATCAGCAGGATGAGGAAGGAAAGGGCCAGCCCCGAAAGATATTCGATGCGGCCGTGGCCAAAGGGGTGGTCGATGTCGGGCTTTTTGCCGGCCATCACAAAGCTGATGAGGCTGATGACCGAGGAACCGGCGTCGCTGAGGTTGTTGAAGGCGTCGGCGGTGATGGCCACCGAACCGGAGATGACCCCGGCAAAGTACTTGAAGCCAAACAGCAAAAGGTTGAAAAAGATGCCCAGCAGCCCGCACAGGCGGCCATAGGCCTGGCGCACCCGGGGCTGGTGGTAGCTGTGCCGGTCGGAGATAAAGAAACGGGCCAAAAGATCGATCATTTGGCATAACCCGCCTTTCTGTCAGGTAGAGTTAGAATGGACAAACCTGCCCTAAAATGAAAAAAGCCGAGTTTGAAACTCGGAAAACGCAAAGGAAAAGGAAGTGTGAGTAAAAACATAGTTAAATTAATCTAACAGTATTAGTCAAATATACTATAAAGAACAGGAAAAAAGGTTGCAGAAAAAAGCATGGTGTGCTACGATAATAATCGGATACTGTCACAAACGGCAGGCGGTTGACCTCCATCCTTAATATAGGAGGAGGTGATGCCCATGGTTACATATGAAGCATTATTTAGCTTCTGTTTAGTTATCGTAGGTGTCATTGCTTTGTTTCTAGGCAATAAAAAATAACCGCCACTCCGCCAGAGATACGGTTATTTTTTAGCGTAATCTGGTCAACCGTCTGCTGACAGTATCCCTTTCAATTGTTATTATATAGACAGAAAAAAGGGCTGTCAATATTATTAATCATATTTTTTATCTGCAAAAATAGACCTTTTTAAGCATTTCCTTATAATTTATGTTGTATGTGGCGGTCAAAAGGCGGTCAAACCCCCAAAACTGTAAAATATAAAAACCGCATGGTGCCGACAAATGGCTTAACCATGCGGTTTTTTGGTGGTGGGGGATACTGGGTTCGAACCAGCGACTTCTACCGTGTGAAGGTAGCACTCTCCCGCTGAGTTAATCCCCCGTTTGGCTGGACCTTTATTGTAGCACGAAACCGGGCCAGCGTCAACGGGGTTTTTGTCAACAAAAGGGTACCCGGGGCAAAGAAAAACCCTCCTCCGCATACCGCGGGGGAGGGCGAATCTTAATTTTCAGCGGCGGCAGCCTTTGCCTGGCGGGCGGCTTCCTTTTCGGCCTTGCGCTGCTGCTTCTTTTCCCGTTTGCGGGCGGCCTTTTCCTCGCTGTTTTTATACAGGGCGGGAACCACCAGCAGGGTGAGCAGGGTGGAAACAGCCAGACCACCGATGATGACGATGGCCATGGGCTGCATCAACTGGCCCCCGGTGCCGATGCCCAGCGAAAGGGGAAGCTGGCCCATGATGGTGGTCAGGGTGGTCATCAGGATGGGGCGCAGGCGGCTGCGTCCGGCATCCATGATGGCGGCGTCCATTTCCTTGCCGTTTTGGCGGTTTTGGCCCACACAGTCCAGCAAAACAATGGCGTTGTTTACCACCAGACCCACCAGCACGATCAAACCGATGATGGAGATCATGCTGAGGTTGATGCCGGTGAGGAACAGCCCCAGCAGGGCGCCGATGGCGGCCATGGGCACCGCCGAAATGATGACCATGGGCAGCCGCAGCGATTCAAACTGCACCGCCATTACCATGTAAACAAGGAAAGCGGCCAGGCCAAGGGCCATATAGAGGGAATTGAATTCGCTGCTCATGGAGGCCACGGCGTTCTGGGTGGTGTAGATGCTGGAGTGGGCGGGAATATCCCATTCGGTGATGAGGGCGTCTACATCGGCCAGCACCGAGCCGTAGTCACGGTCGAAAAGCTGGGCGGTGATGGTGGCGATCTTGTCACCCCCCGAATGCATGATGGAGACAGGGCCGGTGGTCATTTCCACCGCGGCAATTTCCGAGATGGGAACGCTGGTGCCCATGGGGGTGATGATGCTCATGGACATCAGGTCGCTGAGGGTCTCGTAGCGGCCCTCGGGGTAGCGGAGCTTAACGGCAAGCTCTTCGCCCTCGCGGGTGATGTTGGCGGCGGTGCTGCCCGAAACGTTCTGGCTGACCAGACTGGTGACATAGGTGGGGGTGAGGCCATAGGCGGCGGCCTTCAGGTCATCCACCACAATGCGGGCCTCGGGGCGTCCGTCGGTCAGGTCGCTGGAAACGGCGATGATGCCTTCCACCTCCAGCAGGGCCTCCTTCAGGCCATCCACCGTTTCTTCCAGCACCAGGTCGTCATCCGACTGAACGTAGACCGAAAGATTGTTGGAGGAAAGGCCGCCCATCATATCGCTCGATTCGGTTACGGTGATGCGGCAGCCGGGCATGTCGCCCAGGGCCTCGCGGGCCAGCCGGGCGGCTTCGGCGGTGTCAATTTTGTGGCCCTCCTGCAGATAGACCGCAACGCTGGCGCTGCTGCCTCCCCCCAGGGCCGACATCAAATTCAGGCTGCCGCCGCCGGTGCTGGCGCTGGCAGAATATTTTTCCACCTCGGGGATGGAGGCGGCCACCTCTTCGGCCTTTTGCAGATAGCTGTTGAGGGTTTCCAGGTTCAGGCCCTCTTCGGTTTCAATGTTGATGGAAAACTGGCCCTGGTCCATGGTGGGCATCAGCTCCGAACCGATGAGGGGGATGGTGCAGAGGGAAAGGATGAGGGCGGCCACCGAAAGGGCCACCGCCTGTTTGGAGTGGGCCAGCACCCAGCGGATGCCCTTGGCGTAGGCTTCCTTCAGGCGGGTCATCATGCGGGCGGCCAGGGTGGGGCGGTCGGGTTCTCTGGGTTCCATGCGCACAAACAGGCAGGGCACCAGGGTGATGGCCGAAATGAGGGAGGCCAGCAGCGAAAAGGCGATGGAGAAGCCCGCCTGGCTCATCAGTTCGGAGGAAAGACCGCCCATAAAGATGATGGGCAGATAGACCACCACCGAGGTGAGGGTGGAAGCGATGACGGCGCTGACCACCATGCGGGTGCCCTCTTCGGCAGCGGACTGGTACTCCTCGCCTGTGGCGCGGCGCTGGAACATGCTTTCCAGCACAACGATGGAGTTATCCACGATCATGCCGACGCCCACCACCAAACCGGCCAGCGAGACCATGTTGATGGAAATATCGGCAAAGTACATCATAACAAAGGTGAGAATGACCGAGAAGGGAATGGAGATGCCAATGATGGCCGAGGCCTTCCAGTCGCCCAGGAAGAACCACAGCACCAGAATGGCCAACGCCGCACCTGCCAGCAGCGAGGTGAGTACGTTGGAGATGGCGTCCTCGATCATTTTGCCCTGATCCATGACCACCTCTACATTCAGGTCGTAGCCAAGGCCGTTGACCTGTTCCACCACCTTGGAAACTTCGCGGCAGACCCGCAGGGTGTTGGCGTCCTGCTGCTTGCTGATGGAAACAGACAGACAGTCCTGGCCGTTGATGCGGCTGACCGAAGAGGTCTCGTCGGCCAGCTCCTGCACGGTGGCAATATCCCCCAGGCGGATGACCGCCCCGGTGGGGGTGGTGATGGGGATGGCAGCCACCTCGGCGTCCGAGGTGATCTTGCTTTCGCTGCGCAAAAACAGGCTCTTGCTGCCCTGTTCCAGATAACCGGCGGGCAGGCTGATGTTGGCCCCCGAAATGGTGCCGGTCAACTGGCTCATGGTGATGCCATAGCGGCTGGCGGCCAGTTCGTCCAGCTCCACAACAATGCTGTAGCTGGCGCCGCCGCTCAGGTCCACCGAGGCCACGCCGTCAATGCGCTCCAGCATGGGGATCACTTCGGCTTCCACCGTGTTGTAGATGTTGGTGATGTCGCTGCTGGTGATGGAAAGGCTGCTGATGGGGGTTTCATCCATGTTCATCTGCAGCAGCATGGGGGAGGTGGTGGTTTCGGGCAGCATGGCCCCCACCAGCTCCAGGCGGTCACGCACCTGGGCGGTGGGTTCGGTCAGGTCGGTGCCGAAGTTATAGGTGAGCATGATGACCGAAGCGCCCTCGGAGGAGATGGAATCCACCGACTGCACACCGCTGAGGGAGCCGAGGGTGGCCTCCAGCGGGTCGGTGACAAGGCTTTCCACCTCGCTGGGGCCTGCGTTGGGATAGCCGGTGTAAACCACCAGCATGGGCAGGTTCATATCGGGCAGCAGGGTGATGGGGGTGTTGGTGATGGAAACAAAGCCAAACACCAGCACCGACAGCACAGCCATCAGCATGGCCACCGGCCGCCGGATGCATTGTCTGATAAAATTCATGCCGCGGCCCCCTTACTGTGCCGCAACGGCGGCGCCGTCGGCAAGGTTGGGGTGCCAGGTGGAGATGACCCGGTCGGTAGATTTGAGTCCGGAGGTCACTTCATACACTTCCTCGTCGGTCATGCCGATGGTGAGGAAGGCCTTTTTGGCAAAGCCGTTTTGTTCCAGATAAACATAGGGCTTGTTGTCCTCAAAACGGACACAGTCCACCGGGATGGTCAGCACATTTTCGGCGTGCTGGGTGGTCAAAGTTACCTTGGCGGTGGCTCCGGCCAGGAAGCCCTCGGCCCCGGCAAACTCGGCTGTTACGGTAAAGGTGCCGGTTTGGGGGTTGACCATGGGGGCGACCTCAGTCACAGTGGCGCTGGCGGTGCCGGTGCTGGACTGCACCGTGGCGGCGTCACCCACCTGCACCTGGCCGAAGTAGTTGGTGGGCAGACCAAAGGTGATCTTCATGGACTGGTCGGAGCCCAGCATCACCACCGAGGAGGTGGAGGCGTAGTTGTTTTGCTGCACGCCCACGCTCAGCACCTTGCCGTCCACGGGGGCGGTCACGGTGGCGTCGTTCATCTGCTTCATCAGCGAATTATAGTTGATTTGGGCCTGTTCCAGCTGCATCCCGGCCAGTTCTTCCTGGGTTTCGCGGTTTTCGCCCGAAACGGCGTCATAGGCCATGCGGGCGGCACGGTATCCGGTTTTGGCGGCGTCCACCCCGGCCCCGGTTTGGGCGACGGCGGCCTCGTAGGAGCTGAGGGTGCCAACGGCCCCTTCATAGGCGGCAACGGCAGCTTCCAGCTTGCCCAACTGCTGTGCGGCAGTGTTTTTTGCTATGTAAGCAGGGTCAGAAGGATCGGTGGAAGCCCCATTGGCGACCCACACCGTTTCGGCATCCTGCAGAGCAGCCTGTGCGGCAGCCATGGCCTGTGCTGCGCCGGCACCGCCCCATTCACTTGCAAGCAGGCCATCCAGGGCGGTTTTTGCGGCGGCAATGCCCTGGTTCATGGCGGCCACCTTTTCGGTCTTGTTTTTCAGCAGCTCGGAATAGGCCGCGTCGGCTTCTTCATAGGCGTCGCGGGCCTGGCGGTACTGCAGTCGGGCCTGGTCCTCCTGGGTTTCCAGGGTGACATCGGTGGTCAGCTCGTAAGAAAGCTGGGCCGAAGTGAGGGCCAGCTTTGCCAGGTCCACCTGGCTGGCATAGTCCGAGGTATCCATGATGTACAGCACATCACCGGCCTTTACTTCGTCACCGGCCTTTACCCGCACTTCCTTCACCTTGGCGGTCAGCTTGGGCACAACAGCCACGCTTTCTCCGGTGCTCAGGCTGCCCACAAAGTCCATTTGGTTGGCCAGATCTCCGGTTTGGGGCAGAACCGTTTCCACCGGGATGAGGCTGGGGGCGGCTTCTTCCGGCTGGGCGGTCTGGTTTGCCAGCCGCAGCGCGGCCACCAGCGCCACGGCGGCGCAGACACAGGCGGCAATGGTGATGGCAATTTTTTTACCGTTCATATCAAAACACTCCTTGGGATGAAAGCATCCTTGCTGTTAATTTGCTTGCTGGTTGTTTGCCCGGGCAAAAATCTGGTCAAACTCGGGAAAAGAGGGGAGCGGCAGCCCCTGTTCTTTGGCCTGCTGGCAGCCCTCGGAATAGTCGGCGATGGTCAGCAGGTGCCTGCCCAGGGCCCGAAAGTTTTGGGTGTGCAGGCGGTAGAAGCGGCGAACCCCCTCTTTGCGCAGGGTAACAAGGCCGATGTCGCACAGCACCTTCATGTGGTGGGAAAGGGTGGGCTGGCAGATGCGCACCTGCTTGTTCAGCTCGGTGGCGGTTTGTTCCCCCTGCAGCAGCAGGGCGATGATGCGCACCCGGTTGGAGTCGGCCAGGGCCTTCAGCTGTTTGGCAAGAATATCAAAATGGTTTTTTTTCAGCAATCCTTACACCTCCCGGATACATTGATGCAAATCAATAATATATCCTATTATATCAGAAGCCGGACCCGGTTCAATACCGAAACCATGTGGCGAATGTAAAAATTCGGTGAACACAAAGTAACCCTTTTTCCAACTGCCTTGACCCCCATTTTTGGGGGTGCTACAATATTTTTGTCATTTAAAAAGGAAAGGAGAAATGTTCCGTTGCTGAAAATGCTGCTGCGCCGTACCACCATCGTCGCCCTGCTGATCCTGGTTCAGTTGGGCATTCTTGTGGCGACCATCCTTCACCTCAGCAATCATTATGTTTATGTTTACGCGGCCTTTACCCTCATCAGTGTGGTTGTGGCACTGGTCATTGTTCTGCGGCGGGATAATCCCTCCTATAAAATTGCCTGGCTGCTGCTGGTGCTGGGGCTGCCCATCTTTGGCGGGCTGTTCTATCTGCTGTTTGGCGGCCACCGCATCTCCAGAAAGCTGAAAAAAAGCATGAACCGCAGCCACGAGGTCAGCAAAAATCAGTTGAAACAGGTGCCCGGAGCGGTGGAATATATGGAAGCCCGCGAGGCCTCGGTGGCCCGCCAGTCCCAATACATTCAAAGCCGGTCGGGCTTTCCGGCCTGGCAGAACACCCGGGTGCGCTACTTCCCCACAGGGGAGGACAAGTTCCGCAGCCTGCTGCAGGACCTGCAAAAGGCCGAGCACTATATCTTTTTGGAATATTTCATCATTGCACCGGGCAAAATGTGGGATTCCATCCTGCAAATTTTGGAGGAAAAGGCCGCCCAGGGCGTGGATGTGCGGGTAATCTATGACGACATCGGCTCGGGCTACACCCTGCCCGACTACTACGAGTACACCCTGCGCAAAAAGGGCATCAAGTGCCATGTTTTCAACCCCTTCCGCCCGGTGGTCAGCGTGCTGGCCAACAACCGTGACCACCGCAAGATCGTGGTGATAGACGGCCACACCGGCTACACCGGCGGCATCAACCTGGCCGACGAATACATCAACCAAAAGGAACGCTTTGGCCACTGGAAGGACACCGCCGTGCGGCTGCAGGGCGAGGCGGTGTGGAACCTGACGGTGATGTTCCTGCAGGCCTGGAGCGGCCTGGCTGGGCAGGAAAGCGACTATAAAAAATTCCGCCCCCACGCCAACCACCCCGAAGCCTTTGAGGGCGAGGGTGTGGTGCAGCCCTATGGCGACAGCCCCCTGGACGAAGAAACGGTGGGGGAAAACGTTTATTTGAACATCATCAGCCGCGCCAAGCGCTATGTCTGGATCTGCACCCCTTATCTTATCATCGACAACGAGATGATGACCGCCCTTTGCCTTGCGGCAAAAAACGGCGTTGATGTGCGCATCATCACCCCCGGCGTGCCCGACAAATGGTATGTGCACATGGTGACCCAGGCCCACTATGCCCAACTGGTGGAGGCCGGGGTAAAAATTTGGGAGTACACCCCCGGCTTCATCCACGCCAAAAGCTTTGTCTGCGACGACAGCATTGCCACAGTGGGCACCGTCAACCTGGATTACCGCAGCCTCTACCTTCACTTTGAATGCGGGGTGTGGATGTACAACACCCCCTGCATCGCCGACATTCGCCGCGACTATTTGGAAACGCTGGAAAAATGCACCCCCATCCCGGCCGACTACGGCAGGGATATGCCCCTGACCAAGCGTCTGGTGCGTGACTTCCTGCGGCTGTTCGCCCCCTTGATGTGACAAAAAGGAATTTGCCATGAAAAACCACCCGACCGTGACCGAGATCGCCCCGCCCCTGCTGGAATGGTACGGCAAAAACGCCCGTGACCTGCCCTGGCGGCAAAACCACGACCCCTACCGTGTGTGGGTGTCGGAAATTATGCTGCAGCAGACCCGCGTGGAGGCGGTGAAGCCCTATTACCAGCGCTTTTTGCAGCGGCTGCCCACCATTGCCCATCTGGCCCAGGTGCCGGAAGAGGAACTGATGAAGCTTTGGGAGGGGTTGGGTTATTACAGCCGTGTGCGCAATATTCAAAAAGCCGCCAGGCTGGTGGTGGAACAATACGGCGGGCAGATGCCCGCCACCCCTGAAGAACTGAAAAAGCTGCCCGGCATCGGCGACTACACCGCCGGGGCGGTGGCTTCCATCGCCTTTGGCTGCCCCGCTGCCTGCGTGGACGGCAATGTGCTGCGGGTTTTTGCCCGGCTGCGGGCTGACCGGAGCGACATCGCTTCGCCCAAGGTGAGGGAAGCCCTTTCCCACGAAATTTCGGCCAATATGCCCCCAAACCCCGGCGACTTCAACCAGGCGCTGATGGAACTGGGGGCGACGGTCTGCCTGCCCAACGGCGAGCCTTTGTGTCAAAGCTGCCCCCTGGGCCACCTGTGTGCGGCGCGGCAGCAGGGCATCCAGAACGAGCTGCCTGTTAAGGCCGCCAAGGCCGCCCGCACCGTCAGCCGCCGCCACATTCTGGTGCTGCGGGACAGCGCCGGCAGAATTGCCCTGCGCAAACGTGCCCAGGGCCCCCTGAAGGGCATGTGGGAGCTGCCCGGGCTGGAAGGGGAACTGACCCCACAGCAGGTGGAAGCCGGCGCCGCCGAACTGGGCTTTGACGCAAAGCTGGTGGAAAATCTGGGGCCTTCCAAACACATCTTTACCCACCGGGAGTGGCAGATGGAGGGCTGGCTGCTGCAAAGTGGCCGCCCCTTTGAAGCAGCCGAGGGATGGGTTTTTGCCACAGCCCAAGAACTGGAACAAGACTACGCCCTGCCGGCGGCCTTCCGGGCCTACCGGGTGTGGAAGGAGGACTGACCGTGGAAAAACAAAAAGCCGCAAAAATTTGCCGGACCGTCGGACTGGTGCTGGCGGCGGTCTTTGTGGTCATGCTGGGGCTGGATTGGTGGCGTTACAGCACCACCCTCAACTCGGCACCCTTTTGGGTAACGGCGGCGGTGGACGGGGTGTTCTTTCTGCTGCCCGCCCTTGTTTTCCTGCTCATTGCCCACACCCTCGGCAAAAAGTGATTTGGAGGAAATTTTATGACAAAAAGAAGGAAGACCATCCTGATCCTTGCGGCGGCAATTGCGCTGCTCCTGCTGTTTCTGCTCTTTTTGCAAACCCAAAACAAGGTCATCTATGGGGTGTCGGAAGGAACCTATGCCGTCTCACCGGAGGATCCCTTCTCGCCGCGCATCACCTTTGACCTGCACAAATACCGGTTTACTTTCGACTATAATCCCCTGTCTTCTTACCTGAACACAGGAACGATCGAGCTTGACGGCAGGATAACCGCCACCACCGACGATGGGAAATATACCTACATCTTCGAGGTGGTGGATAACGACACCATCCGCTTTGTGCAGAAGGGGTCTTCGGTCATTGTTTCCCGCCTGGAGGGCAACCTCATCGCAGACGGCACCGAATTCAAATTTTGCGACGAAAGATAAAACAAAGAGAAAAGCCTGCCGACAAGGAGGCTTTTCTGCTTTTTGAGGGGAATACTGAAAGAAAAAGGAGAAACACCTATGTGCACCGCCATCACCTATCAAACCAAGGACCACTATTTTGGACGCAACCTGGATCTGGAATACTGCTTTGACGAACGGGTGACCATCACCCCCCGCAACTATCCCTTCCATTTTCGCACCATGGGGGAAATGCCCACCCACTATGCCATGATTGGCATGGCCTATGTGGCGGAGGGCTATCCTTTGTACTACGAGGCCACCAACGAGCACGGCCTGAGCATGGCGGGGCTGAACTTTCCCGGCAACGCCTGCTGGTTCGAGCCGAAGGAGGGCAAGGATAATGTTTCTCCCTTCGAGTTTATTCCCTGGATCCTGGGCCAATGCAAAAACCTGGCCGAAGCCCGCACTTTAATAGAACGCATCAACTTGGTGAATCTAAGCTTCAGCCCGGAGCTGCCCCTTTCGCCCCTGCACTGGATGGTGGCCGACCGCAGCGGGGCGCTCACCGTGGAGCAGGTGTCCGGCGGCCTTGCCATTTACGAAAACCCGGTGGAGGTGCTGACCAACAACCCCACCTTTGATTACCACATGACCAACCTGGCCAATTATATGGCCCTGAGCAACCAGCAGCCCCGCAACTGCCTTGCCCCGGGGCTGGAGCTGTCCCCTTACAGCCGGGGGATGGGGGCCATGGGCCTGCCGGGAGATCTTTCCTCGGCCTCCCGGTTTGTGCGGGCAGCCTTTGTGCGGATGAACAGCCGCAGCGGGGCGGGGGAGAGCGAAAGCATCAGCCAGTTCTTCCACATCCTGGGCTCGGTGGCCCAGCAGCGGGGCTGTGTGGACATGGGGGAAGGCAAATTCGAGATCACCTATTATTCCTGCTGCTGCAACACCGACAGGGGCATCTACTACTACACCACCTATGAAAACAGCCGCATTACAGCGGTGGACATGCACCGGGAAGACCTGGACGGCAACCGGGTGGTCAGCTACCCGCTGGTCACCGGCCAGCAGATCGAATATCAGAACTAATGGTTAAACGGCAGACATGAATTGTTTGTAAAATAATGTTGCGAGAGCCTCCCTCATCAGAGGGAGGTTTTTGATTTTTAATGTAGGGGAGGGGCTTTGCTCCTCCCGCAAGTTACTGCAAGAAAATCGGGCGGAGCAGAGCCCCGCCCCTACATTAATCCATTAAATAAAACCATCCCCCGCCATGGCGGGGGATGGTTTGTAGCTGTATATCAAATATTGTTTGCCCTGCGGCGGCGCACCGCCCTGCGGATGGCCCGCACAATGAGGATGATGACGATGATCAGCAGCACAACCACAGCCAAAGCAATAATGGTGATGTAGTTGGCCCCCTGCAGCAGCTTGACCGGGTTCCAGCTTGGGTCCACCACCTTGCGGCCTTCCGGGGCGGCGTAGCGCTGGTCCACGGTGCCCATCTCCTGCAGATAGCTGGCCAGGGCGTACCATTCCTTCACCTCGGTGCCATCGGGGTTATAGACGATGTAGTCGTCCAGATTTTCGATGGGATCGCCTGCGGCGTTGCGGGGGGTGATGGAAAGGATGCCAAAGGACTTGCCGTTGACGGCCCCCAGCATCTGGCCGCAGTACATCCCGGTAACAACGCGGTAGAGCCGGTCATCCACAATGGGCACCCGGCTGCCGTCGGGCAGCACCTGGGCGCAGTCGGTCACTTTGTTAAAGATCATCCGGTGGGGGTTAAAGGTGAAGGTCATGCCGCTGAAGTAAAGCTGGGCGGCACTCATCAAAGGCTGCACCGAGGCATCCACCTCAAAGGCGTTTTTCAGATCCTTGCCGGTGATGTAGACCGAAACCAGGGGATAGCCGGGAACCCCGTCGGGGCCGATGCCCAGCGAAGAAACATTGAAAATATTTGAAACGGTCAGGCCGCCCTGGGGCAGCGATTCACGCACCACCCCGGCGGCGGTCAGGGCAAAATCAACGGGGATGTAGTTTTCGCCCTCGGCCCTCTTTACAGCCTCAACATAGCTGTCGGCGATCAGGTTGCCCAGGGGGGATTCGTGGTGGGTCGAGGACATTTGGTTCTGGCTTTCAAAGGCGACGGGGTTTTGGGCCAAAACCGTGTCGTAACCAAGGCCGGTGCCAAACCGGGAAAGATAGTTCTTTTCCACCAGCCCCTTATATTCCTCAATTTTGGCGGCAATGGCGGGGTCTTCCTCCACACTGTCGTTGATGGGGATGAGCTGATAATCGGCCAGCTTCAGGCCTTCGGCGGTGCGGTCCAGGGTGATAACACCCAGGTTTTTGCTGTATTCGCCGCAGGAAACAATGTAGGTGCCGCCCACCTGGATGGGTTTCTCCAAAACAGTGTGGGTGTGGCTTGAAACCATGAGGTCGATGCCCTCCACCTGCTTGGCCAGGATCTCGTCCTCCGACTTTTTGGCGTTGATATTGGTGCCCCCGTGGGAAAGGCAGACCACCACACGGGGCTGGGGCACTTCGGCCTCGATGCGGTCAACAGTGGCCTGTGCGGTGAGGATGGGATCCTGGAAAGCCATGCCCGAGGTGGGGGCGCATTCGTGGCTGTCATAGCCCATAATGCCAAAAATGGCAAAGTTCACACCGCCACGCTCCACCACGATGTAGTCCTGCACCCCGTAGTTTTGATAGGCGGTCCAGGCCAATTCGGCGTTGGGGCCATAGCCTTCTTCGCCCAGCTTGGGGGGCTTGTAGTTGGTCACCACAATGGGGGGAACGGGCTCGCCGCTTTCCACGGCGGCATTGAGCATATCGGCCAGACCCTGGGTGCGGTAGTCAAACTCGTGGTTGCCAAAAGTGGTGGCATCATAGCCCATGGCCCCCATGATGCGCAGCTCGGCGGCGTCGGTGGCATATACGGTCTGGAACAGCGACCCCATGGAAAAGTCGCCGCTGTCCACCAGCAGGGCGTTGGGGTGCAGCTTTTTCTGCTGTTTGATGGCGGTCATCAGCCGGGCATAGCCGCCGTAGCTGCTGCCGGTTTCGTCAATGGCGGGCAGCAGCTGGCTGTGCAGGTCGTGGGTAAAAAGAACAGTGACCTGGCCGTTGGCAGCGGCGGCGGGCAGCGCCAGCCCCAGCAGCATCAGCAGTGCCATCACCAGGCACAAAAGTTTTTTCAGCTTCATGGAACGCACTCCTTATTTATATAATGATGCCGTTGCAGTGGTCAATTTCGTGCTGGATGATCTGGGCGGTCCAGCCGGTGTAGGTTTTATAGCGAAGCTGGAAGGCCTCGTTTTGGTACTGCACCTTGATGGAACGGTACCGCCGGGTGGGGCGCACCCCCTCCAGCGAAAGGCAGCCCTCTTCGGTTTGATAGGGCTGGCTGCGTTTGACGATCTCGGGGTTGAACATCAGGGTGTAGCCTTCCCCGTCCTCAAAGGCGATGATGCGCTTGCGCAGGCCGATCATGTTGGCGGCCATGCCCACACAGCCGTCCTTGTGGGCGATCAAGGTCTCCAGCAGGTCGCGGGCGGCGGGCAGGTCTTCGGCTGTGGCGGGGGCGCTGGGCAGCGCCAAAAAGGCAGCATCACGCATAATGGGCTGTACCATAAAAGATCCCTCGGTTTCTTTCTAATATCCCCTTTATTATACAAAGGAGGAAAGCACCTTTCAAGAAAGATGGCGGAACTTCTGCAAAGGAAGAAATATTTCTATTTACAGCATGAAAAAAATAAGGTATGATTTTTGTAGAAAAAAAGGAGAAAGAGGGGAAAAGCGATGGTTTTGGACAGATTGGTGGAGCTTATTTTGGAATACATGATCCCCCTGTGCGAGCTGATCGGTATTTTTGTGGTGTCGGTCACGGTCATCAAGGCGCTTTGCAGCTACATCCACAGTCTTGCCACCTGCATCCCCTGCAACGTAAAGGTGCAGCTTGCCTCCGGCCTGGGGCTGGGCCTGGAATTCAAAATGGCGGCCGAGATCCTCAAAACCGTTTTGATCCGCGACCTGAGCGAACTGCTGGTGCTGGCCATCGTCATTGGCCTGCGTGCCCTGCTTTCGGTGCTCATCCACTTTGAGATGAAGGAGCCGGTGGTAAACCCCCTGGAAAGCAGCCGTGTGAACAAAGACTGAAAACACCCCCGGGGCGGGCTGCTCTGGGGGATTTTTATTGATACATAAACCCAACCTGCCGCTGCATATAGATGTGGCAAGAGGGGCCGGCTGCGGCGGGCCCCATCCGCAGGGAGGGGTCAGGTTTGAAAGGGTTGCCGGAAGAACGGGCGGTTATGCTGGCGGAATACATTGTGGAACACGAGGCCACGGTGCGCCGCGCCGCCCAGGTTTTTCATATTTCCAAGTCAACGGTGCACAAGGATGTGGCCGAACGGCTGCGCTACATCAGCCCCGGGCTTTTTACCCAGGCCCAGGCGGTGCTGCAGCAAAACAAGGCCCAGCGGCACATCCGGGGCGGGCTGGCCACCAAACAAAAATATGCCAAACAGAAGTGCAAATAAAAAAACGCCCCATACCGTGAGGATAGGGGCGTTTTTTGCTGTGTTTTACCAGGCGGCAAAGATGGTGCAGGCGTAGCCGTAATACATCTGGTCGGCTTGGTCCCAGGCAAAGACCACGGCGCTGCCGGCATGGGTGTATTTGGCGTTTATCATGCATTCATAATGGGCGCTGCTGTTGACCCACTGGTTGACCCAGTAGTCGGCGCTTTCGATCTTGTCCACATTTTGGGCGGTGCCGATAAAGGCCAAAATTTCGCCCGCTGAGGTGTAGCCCACCGGAACATCCCGGTCAACCACCGTGATCCAGCGCTCGCCGTTGGGGCGGGTGTGGGCGGTGTATTTGTTGTGGTACAGCTCGGCGGCACGGATGCAGGCGGCGTCGGCCAGGTTGTCATCCCACTGCACGGGGGCGGCGCCCATGTCCTCACGCTCGTAGTTGATGCCGTCCAGGATGCCGGCCTCCACATCGCCCAGATATTCGGCCTCGCCCCGCAGGGCAGGAGAGCCAACCCCCAGATAGTCGGGACGCTGAACAGGCGCGGGGGCAGGAGCAGGTTCGGTTGCAGGTTCTTCTTCGGGTTCTTCCGGCTCTTCTCCAGAAGATTCAGGCACAGGAGCCTGGGAAGCGGAGGATTCAAGTGCTGATTCCTGGGGAGGAGTGGGCACAGGCAGCTGGGCTTCCAGCAGGGCAGAGATGGCCTCGTGCCCTATGGCCGAGCCGTCAAACACATAGTCGGTGTCTTCTTCGGCAAAGCGTACGGTAAACCAGTAGCCGTCATATACACAGTGGAACAAAACCCCGCCGTTCTGGTCAAAGGCGGCCAGTTCTTCCGACCCACCGGTGTTGGGGTTGCCCATATCCTCAAAAAGGCCCAGTTGGATGGCCTGCAGGTTTTGCAGAATGGCCTCGGCAGTGGCAACGGGCAGGGCCGCGCCGTTTTCGCTCATGGTGCGTGCGTCAAAGCGGGCGATCAGCCCCGAATTGACCGCTTCGGTCCAGCGGTCCAGTTCGGTCTGGGTGGCCTCCACCGTCTGCTGGGCCCAGGAGGAAGTGACCTGGCCGCCAAGGGGATGGATGGTACCCTCCTGCAAGGGGACCGGTTCG
>JAGAPB010000062.1 GCA_017847995.1 Oscillospiraceae bacterium | reverse complement strand
TATGGCCGATGATATCGTCATTGCCGGAATGGGGGGCGATACCATTATCCATATTATGGAAAGCTGGCCCCACAGCCGCAAAGAAGAGAAGCACTTTTTACTGCAGGCCATGACCAAGCCGGAGGTGCTGCGCGGCTGGCTGTGGCAGAACGGGTTTGCCATTCTGGAAGAACGCTGTGCCCAGCAAAGCGGCAAGCCCTATTCGGTGATGTCGGCGAGATATACCGGAAAGGTTATCCCTCCCAGTGAGTGGATGCTCTACCTGGGGGCGATTCATGACTTTGACGACCCCGACGCCCGGGCCTATGGCCAAAAGCTTCTGCTCCAACTGGGGCAGAAGGTGGCAGGAATGGAGACCGCCGGACAGGACCCAACCCACTGGCGCGGGCTGATGGAAGAGATTGAGGCCCGAATGACAACCAAGGAGGAAGAAAGATGACGACCGTTCGTGATGTTTTTGGTTATATCGATTCCTTTGCACCCTTTGGCGCTGCCGAAAAATGGGACAACGTCGGCCTGCTGCTGGGGGACGAAAACGCCGCCGTCACCGGCATCGTTGCCGCCCTGGATCTGACTGCCGACATCCTCAACGAAGCCGCCGGCCTTGGGGCAAACCTTGTTGTGACCCATCATCCCGTTATTTTTGACCCGCTGAAGCGGCTGGAAAGCAGCAGCGTGGTTTATAAAGCCGTCCGTTTGGGGGTACATGTTATTTCGGCCCACACCAGCCTGGATGTTGCCCCCGAAGGGGTAAACCAGGCCCTGGCCGAAACGCTGGAGCTGCGTGACCCGGCTCCCTTGTGCGAGGACGGCCTGGGCCGCATCGGCCTGCTGCCCTATGCCATGACCGCCCGCCAGCTTGCGGGCTATGTCAAAGAACGCCTTGGCTGCAAGGGCCTGCGCTTTTACGAAGGCCCCGGACAGATCAGTTGTGTTGCCCTGTGCGGCGGCGCCGGCGGAAGCCTGTTGGAAGAAGCCTGCCACCAGGGGGCTCAGGCCCTTATCACCGCCGACGTGAAGCACAGCGTATTCCTGGAGGCCAAAAACCGCAACATGACCGTCATTGACGGCGGTCACTTTGCCACCGAAAATGTCATCATTCCCCGTTTGGCCAACCGTTTGTGCCACCGCTTTCCCCAACTTCCGGTGACGGTGGCCTCGGCCAACATGGAAGTGACCGAGTGGCTGTAACCACAAGAGAAACCCCGCGGCCTTTTGGCCCGAAAGAAGGTGGACCCTATGGCCCTGGATGGGGCATATCTTTCTCTGCTGGCCCGCGAGATACGGGAAAAGGTGGGGGAAGCCAGAATTGATAAAATCAGCCAGCCGGCCCGCGATACTTTGGTCATCGCCCTGCGCTGGAGGGGCGGCGGCGGAAAGCTGCTGCTCAATGCCGGTGCGGCTGCCGCCCGTGTTCACTTCGTAACCGAAACGCCCGAAAATCCCAAAGCTGCCCCCATGTTCTGCATGCTGATGCGCAAGCACCTGGGTTCGGGGCGCCTGGTTGGGGTGGAACAGGTGGGCATGGACCGCATCCTGCATCTTAAGTTTGAAACAGTGAACGAGCTGGGCGATACCGTGGTGCTGACCCTTGCCATCGAAATTATGGGCCGCCACAGCAACCTGATGCTCATCGGCCACGACGGCCGTGTCATCGATGCCATCAAGCGGGTGGACCAGTCCACCTCTTCGGTGCGTCCCATCCTGCCGGGTGTGGCCTACACTCTGCCGCCCCAGCAGCACAAGCTTTCTCCGCTGGAACATTCTGCCGAGGAGCTGTGCACTGCCGTGACCGGCGGCCGCAACGCCGAACTGAGCAAGGGCATCCTGGAACAGGTGGAGGGACTTTCGCCCGTGGTGTGCCGGGAACTGGCCGGTTATGCCCTGCGGGGCAGCACTAACACCGCCGGGCAGCTCAACAAGGAGCAGACTACCCGTCTGACTGCCGCTTTTGCAGCCCTGAAAAACCATCTGGAAGATCCGGCCCCCACCCTGGTTTTGGACGAGGGAGGGCGGCCCATCGAGTTTTCTTACCTGCCGTTGGAGCAGTACGGCAATCTGCGCAGGAGAAGCTATGAAGGCGAGCACGCCTGCTCCGACCTGCTGTGCGACTTTTTCCGCGAAAAAGACCGGGTGGAGCGCACCCGCCAGCGCAGCGGTGACCTGCTGCGTCTGCTGGTGAACGCCACCGACCGTGTGGCCCGCCGTCTGGATACCCAGCGTCAGGAACTGGCCCAAAGCCAGGAGCGCGACACCCTGCGCAAATACGGCGATCTATTGAGCGCCAACCTGTACACACTGCAGAAGGGGGACAGCAAGGCTGTGGTGCAGGATTTCTATGACCCCGAAGGGGCCATGGTGGAGATCCCGTTGGATATGCGCCTGACCCCCACCCAGAACGCCCAGCACTATTACAGCGAATACCGCAAGGCCGACACCGCCGAAAAGAAGCTGCGGGTGCTGATCGAAAAGGGCGAGGAGGAACTGGAATATCTGGATTCGGTGTTTGACGCCCTGACCCGTGCCAGCATGGAGTCTGAGTTAACCGCCATCCGCGCCGAACTGGCCCAGCAGGGCTATGTGCGGGCCAACAGCCAGCGAGGGCAGAAGCCGGCTAAACTGCAGCCCATGCGCTATCGCAGCAGCGACGGATTCCTCATCCTGTGCGGGCGCAACAACCTGCAAAATGACCAGCTTACCCTCAAGGACAGCCGCAACTATGACCTGTGGTTCCACACCCAGAAGATCCCCGGCAGCCACACCGTTGTGGTGGCCGAAGGCAAGGAGATCCCCAACCGCACCATGGAGGAGGCGGCTATCATCGCCGCCTACAATTCCAAGGCCCGGGCTTCTTCCAAGGTTCCGGTGGACTACGTTCTGATCAAATATGTAAAGAAGCCCCAGGGTGCCAAGCCCGGCATGGTCATCTACGATAACTATAAAACTGCCATTGTTACCCCGGACGAAGACCTGGTGCGTGCCCTGGCAGAAAAGTGAGGAGAACGACAGATGGAAAAACTGAAAAGCCTTGTTTTGAAGCTGGGGGATAACATCCAGAAAGTGGGCCTGGCGGCCATTGCCCTTGTGGTGGTGCTCATCGTCATTGTGCTGGTCACCGGCGAAAAGCCCCCCTACTTTAATCTTGTGGCCTACCCGCTGATGGTGGTCTACTACACGGTGCCCTTCCTTTGCGACAAAATTCGGGATGAGGACCCCAGCTATAACCTGCGCCGCATGATTTGGGGCGGCGTCATCATCTATTGCCTGACCGGATTGTTTTAAAAACAAACAAAGAACCGCCTGCATCGAAAGATGCAGGCGGTTTTACTTTCTGTTATTCGGCGGGCATAAAGGAATGGAACATCCATTTTTCGCCCTGCAGCTTCATAGTCAAAACATTGTCGGTGCCAAACAATGTAAGAGTATTTCCGGTAATGTCGCCCGACACACATTCAAACATGCCAAAGCCGGCGTCGCTGGTGAAGTTGTAGAAGCAGTCGTACTCTTCCAGATAGAGCAGCTCGCTGCTGGGGGAGTAGGTGATGTCCTCGATGCCGACCCCCATGTGCTGCTGCAGCAGGGCCTCGACCCCGGCGGCGGGGATGCGGTGGATGGGCACCGGCATCATTTCCAGTTTGGCATCCTTGGGCCAGCTCCAGTTTGGGTGGCCCCTCAGGGCGTTGAATTCGTCTAAGTTATCCACTTCCTCGCTTCCGGGGTAATAGCGCAGAAATTCGGTCAGGTTGAATTCAGCGGGGGACTGGTACCAGCACATCAAAAACAGCCCCAGAGGATTTACTTTGTTATCAATGATGGGCTCAAACGCGGCGTTGACCTGTGCGATTTCTTCCTCGGTGAGGGCGGTGGGTTCGGGAACAACGGCGATATGCCCGGGCAGTTGCCCCTTATCTTCTATTTCGTCGGGGGCCAAAGGGGTCCCGCTGGCAATGGCATCCCGGCCAAAGGCGGCAAAGAAGTCCACCTTCCAGCGGCCGTCTTCCCACACAATGGTCAAAGGACTGACCAGAGTGGAAAGCTTGTTTTTTTCTTCGGCGGTATAGCCTTTGGGAAGGGGGGTGTGAGTGATCTCGTAAAAGTAGTTGCCGCTGTCCTGGGCTACCAAGGCAACATCGTCAATGATTTCGTAACAGGTAAGGGCGGCGCTGTCGGTCATGGAACTGGCACGGTAAACTTTGTCGTCCTGTTTGCGAATGAGAGGAATTTGAAGAAAACCGGTTTCTTCCAACTGCCGGATGCCGCCTTCGGTGAACACCTCGGCAACAGCTTCTTCATAGCCGCCGACCTCGTCGTAATAGCATCCATCCAGAAAGTTTTCCTGGCTTACCGCACTGAGGGTATCGAAGTTGCCCGGTTGGTAGATGGATTCGGCTTTGTGCAGCAGAGCAATGACCTCTTCTTCGGTGGGGCCTTCGGCCGGTGCTTCGGGAGCCACCGCGTCAGAAACAGGTGCTTCTTCCACGGGGGAGGTGCTTCCGCAGGCGGTCAGCATCAGCAGGCAAAGCAATAGGGCGATCAAACGTTTCACAGTCATTCCTCCTTTTGTATAATAGGTGTTTTGATATAACAGTGGCGGATTTTCCACAATTTACTGCGCGGGGTTATGAAAAACAGGTCTGCCTGCGGCAGACCTGTACAGGCGCAATTATTTGCTGTGGGGAGGCATATTTGTGGGGTCGTAGGGGGTCTCCTGATAAACAAAATAGTTGAGCCAATTGGCATAAAGCAGGTGACCGTGGCCGCGCCAGGTGTAAAGGGGCGTTTTGGCAGGGTCATCGTCGGGGAAATAGTTGCAGGGAACCTGGATGGGCAGACCCTTGTCTACATCGCGGAAATATTCCTTGGAAAGGGTGTCGCGGTCATATTCGGGGTGGCCGGTGACAAAAATGCGGCGGCCGCTGTGGTTGGCCATGATGAACAGGCCGGCTTCTTCCGACCGGGCCAGAATGTCGATGCGGGGACAGGCTTCCACCAATGCGGGGTCGATGTCGGTGTGGCGGGAATGGGGAGCCCAGAAGACCTCGTCAAAGCCGCGCAGCAGGGGGTGGTTTTCCACTCAGGTGTAGTGCTTGAAAATGCCGAAAGTTTTGGCGGGCAGGGCACGCTTGCCAATGCCATAATGGTAGTACAGGCCGGCCTGTGCGCCCCAGCACACATGCATGGTAGAATAAACATGGGTGTTGGACCATTCCATGATCTCGCACAGTTCGGGCCAGTAGTCCACATCCTCAAATTCCATCTGCTCCACAGGGGCGCCGGTGATGATCATACCGTCAAAATACTGGTCCCTGATCTGGTCAAAGGTTTTGTAGAACTTCAGCAAATGCTCCTGGGAGGTGTTTTTGGAAACATGGGAGGAGGTTTGCAGCAGCTCGATGTCGACCTGGATGGGGCTGTTGCCCAAAACACGTAGAAGCTGAGTTTCCGTGACCACCTTGGTGGGCATCAGGTTCAGGATAACGATCTTAAGAGGACGGATATCCTGAGAGGAGGCGCGGTGCTCGGTCATAACGAAGATGTTTTCCGACTCGAGAGTGCGCGCCGCCGGAAGAGTATCGGGGATTCTGATGGGCATAGGTGGTTCCTCCGCTGGAAAGAATAAAGAGGTAACAAACCGGGCAGATGCTTACTATTATATATATAGTACCTGCCGTGACCTCTTGCTGAGCATATTATAGCATAGAAAAGGGGGATGTCCAACGGGTTTTTGATATACAATTGTAAGCTAAGAAAATATGGCCAAAAGAAGTGGAAAATATTGAAGTTGGTTTGTGTAAAAATGAACCGAAAAAAAGCGGTAAAACCTGTTGACAGGGCTAAATGGATGTGATATTATATCTAAGCTGTCTCGCGACGGGGCGCTGAAAAGAGCCTTGAAACGAAGAAAGCGAAGCACCTTGGAAAAACGGATAAACGACCTTGTTAAGCGGATTTGGGGCTGCGAAGACCTCAAAAAAACTTAAAAGTGGGTATTGACATGAGAGCCTTGGATGTGCTAAAATGTAGTTCCCGCATCGGACAAAAAAGTCACAAAAAAATTTGTGAAAAAGTTCGAAAACAGGGTTGACAAAGTTAAGCCGATGT
>JAGAPB010000061.1 GCA_017847995.1 Oscillospiraceae bacterium | reverse complement strand
GCAACGGGATGCTGGAAGCGGGTGGGGTTGGTGGAGTTACCGGTGATGGAAACGTCAACCTTTTCCTTCTTCATGATGGCTACGCCTTCGGAAACGTCGTTGGAGCCGTAGCAACGAACAGCGGCGCGTTCACCTTCCGAGAAGGCTACTTCACGCACGACCTTCAGTTCGCCGGTGCCAAAGTCATAATCGGTTTCCACATAGGTGAAGCCGTTGATGCGGCTGATGATGTAGGCGGCGTCCTTGCCCAGGCCGTTGAGGATAACGCGCAGGGGCTTTTTGCGGGCCTTGTTGGCGGTACGGGCAATGCCGATGGCGCCTTCAGCGGCAGCAAAGGATTCGTGACCTGCCAGGAAGCAGAAGCAATCGGTTTCTTCGCGCAGCAGCATTGCGCCCAGGTTGCCGTGGCCACGGCCTACGTTGCGCTGTTCGGCAACAGAGCCGGGGATGCAGAAGGCTTCCAGGCCGATGCCGATGGCTTCGGCAGCTTCGGCGGCAGTCTTGCAGCCCTTCTTCAGAGCAACAGCAACGCCCAGGGTGTAAGCCCAAATGGCGTTTTCAAAGGCGATGGGCTGTACGCCACGTACGATGGCATCAACGTCAATGCCCTTGGAAAGGGTGTATTCCTTGGCTTCGTCAATATTGCTCAAGCCATATTCTTTGCAGCATGCCTCGATCTTGGGCATTCTTCTTTCTTGACCTTCAAACTTTGCCATGATTTGTTCGCCTCCTTTTCTTATTCTTCTCTGGGATCGATATACTTGGGAGCATCAGCATAGCGGCCATAGGTGCCAATGTTCTTTTCATAGGCTTCCTTGGGATCAACGCCATGACGGATATCTTCCAGCATCTTGCCCAGGCGGACGAACTTGTAGCCAATGGCTTCGTTGTTTTCATCCAGGGCTACGGACAGGATATAGCCTTCGGCCATTTCCATGTAGCGGACACCCTTCTTGTTGGTGGAGAAGATGGTGCCTACCTGGCTGCGCAGACCCTTGCCCAGGTCTTCCAGGCCGGCGCCGATGGGCAGACCGTCTTCCGAAAAAGCGGTCTGGGTACGGCCATAAACGATCTGCAGGAACAGTTCGCGCATGGCAACGTTGATGGCGTCGCATACCAGGTCGGTGTTCAGGGCTTCCAGAATGGTCTTGCCGGTCAGAATTTCGGCAGCCATGGCGGCAGAGTGGGTCATGCCGGAGCAGCCCAGAGTTTCTACCAGAGCCTCTTCAATAATACCGTTCTTTACGTTCAGGGTCAGTTTGCAGGTGCCCTGCTGGGGAGCGCACCAGCCAACGCCATGAGTCAGGCCGGAAATATCCTTGACGTCATAGGCCTTTACCCATCTGCCCTCTTCGGGGATGGGGGCGGGGCCGTGCTTGGGTCCCTTTGCAACGGGGCACATTCTCTCAACTTCGTGAGAATAGTTCATATCCTTGCTCCTTTCGGTCTTACTTATGATCCTGGCTTGTCCGCAGCGGAACAAGGCCATGGGTATTGCACCATCCTTTATTATATCTGCAATGGCCTTTGGTTGCAACACAAAAGCGTCCTATTTGGATATATTTTTGTCAATCTGCCTTGAATTACTCCTTTGTTTTAGCGGCAAAAAACAAAATGCCCCCGGCCAAAGCTGAGGGCATTCTGTTTTCAGGAGTAAAAGGGAGAATTATGAGATTATTTCTTGTTTGGCAAATTTTAGAGGTCGGTGCGCCACAGGCCGTGCAGGTTGCAGTAGGCAAAAACGGCTACGGGCTTGTCGCCGCCCAGGGCGAAGGTCAGCTCGGGCTTTTCGCCGGGGTTGAGCACCTTGCGCTGGCCGCCCTTGTCGGTCAGAACGTAGATCCATTCGATCCAGTGTTCTTCGCTCATGGGGTGTTCCACCGAACCAACGGTGGCGGTCAGGGTGTCGCCCTCTACCTTAACAACAGGCAGGTGCTTTTCCACAGCGGCGTCAACGCTGCCGGGGATCAGTTCCTGCATCTTTTCGCCGCAGCATACCAGGGGTACACCGGCGTCGTGGATCTTGGCAACCAGGTTGCCGCAGTGGTTACAACGGAAAAATTTTACTTCTTTCATGATAGTTCCTCCTGTTTCAGTTCCTTTTCTTCTTATGGTTTGTTCAATCTCTTCAAAAACTTGATGTGTTTTATCTACAATTGCATTGTAGCACATCTTTTTCCCCTTTGCAAGGGGTTTTTGAAAAATATTTTACCTTTTTTGTCAAGTTTTTTGGTTTTTTCTATTTTCTTCCTGTTCTGTTCGTGGTACAATAAGGTTACATTAGCATAGACTGGGTAAAAAACAACGCGAAAGAAGGCTTTTTGATGGAAACTTCCGCAGCCATTGCCCTGAATAACTTTTTTCAGCCTTTCGATACTGCCATCCTTACCGCACTGAACGGCCTGGCCCAAGCCGTCGGCGGTTTTTTCACCCCTGTTATGCGCATCGTCACCATGATCGGCGAAAAGGGCCTGCTCTTTTTTCTGCTGGCCATTTTTCTCATGCTGTTCCCCCGCACCCGCAAAACCGGGGTCTGCATCTTTGGCGCGGTTTGCTGCGGCGCCCTGCTCACCAGTGTGATCCTGAAGGAAGCCATCTGCCGCCTGCGCCCCTTCGAGGCAAACGAAATCTTCCGCGGGTTTTGGGAAGCGGTCGGTTCCCCGGCTGAGGATGGCTTCTCCTTCCCCAGCGGCCATGTTACCGCTGCCGCTGCCGGCAGCCTGGCCCTTATCCTGGAACGGGGCAAAAAGTATCTGCTGCCCGGCGCCCTTTATGTGGGGCTGATGTGCCTGAGCCGCAGCTACCTGATGGCCCACTACCCCAGCGACGTGCTGGCGGGTGTTTTGGTGGGCTGCCTTTCGGCTGCTGCCGCCTTTTTCATCGCCGGGTGGATCTTTGCCCTGCTGCGCCAACACCGCCGCACCAACCGGCTTTGCTATTTCCTGCTTTATTACGACCCCCTGCGGGTGGGGCGCTTCCACCGCAACGGAAAGTGATGTTTCTTTTTGAATGTGACCCGGTTTTTCTTGTAAACCCTTTTATGGTACGCTATACTTAGTTTGTAAAGCATCCGCTTTTTCTTCAAAAACAACTCAACTACGGAAAGGACGAATCACCTATGTTTAATTTTCAGTATTACGCTCCCACTAAAGTAGTTTTCGGCAAAGAAACCGAATCCCAGGTCGGCCAGTTGGTCAAGGCCCAGGGCTGCAAAAAGGTTCTCATCCACTATGGCGGCGGCAGCGTAAAGCGCAGCGGCCTGCTGGACCGTGTAAAGGCCAGCCTGGAATCCGAAGGCGTTGCTTATGTGGAACTGGGCGGCGTCGTTCCCAACCCCCGTCTGGAACTGGTATACGAAGGCATCGACCTGTGCAAAAAGGAAGGCGTCGACTTCATTCTGGCCGTGGGCGGCGGCAGCGTTATCGACTCGGGCAAGGCCATCGGTTACGGCGTTGCCACCGAAGGCGATGTTTGGGAACTGTACGAACACAAGCGCAACGCCACCGCTTGCCTGCCCATCGGCGTCATCCTGACCATTGCCGCTGCCGGCAGCGAAACCAGCAACAGCTCGGTCATCACCAAGGAAGACACCCTGGACAAGCGCTTCTATGACGACGATATTTCCCGTCCCAAGTTTGCCATCATGAACCCCGAACTGACCATGACCCTGCCCGACTATCAGACCGGCTGCGGCGTGGCCGACATCCTGATGCACACCCAGGAACGCTACTTCACCAACGGCGGCAACATGGAAATGACCGACCAGATCGCCGAAGGCCTGATGCGCAACGTCATTGCCAACGCCAAGATCCTGGTAAAGGACCCCAAGAACTATGACGCCCGTGCCGAAGTGATGTGGGCCGGCAGCCTGAGCCACAACGGCCTGACCGGCTGCGGCAACGACGGCGGCGACTTTATGACCCATATGCTGGAGCATGAAATGGGCGGCATGTACGACGTAGCCCACGGTGCCGGTCTGGCAGCCGTTTGGGGAAGCTGGGCACGCTATGTTTACAAGAACTGCCTGCACCGCTTTGTGCGCTTTGCCACCAATGTAATGGGTGTGGAAGCCGTTGGCACCGAGGAAGAGATCGCCCTCAAGGGCATCGAAGCTCTGGAAGCCTTCTACCGCGAAATCGGCATGCCCACCAACTTCCGCGAATTGGGCGTGGAAGCCAAGGACGAAGAGCTGCGTGAAATGGCCCGCCGCTGCGCCAACTATGTTGGCGGCGAAAAGGGCAGCGCCCGCCTGCTGAAGGAAGCCGACATGTACGAGATCTACAAGATGGCCCTCTAAGCACAAATAACAAAAACTCCCTTCCAGGCGGAAGGGAGTTTTTTTGTTGCTTTGGTTTAGTCGTTGGCCAGGTCGTAGATGGCATTGGCGTAGATGATGGCGTTGTCCACCAGGCGGCCCAGTTCCAAAAATTCGTCGGGCTTGTGCTCACGCACTTCGTCTCCGGGGAAGATGGGGCCAAAGGCCACCACATTGGGCATGCTCTTGGCATAGGTGCCGCCGCCAATGCTCTTGGGGGCATCGCTGCGGCCGCTGTATTCGGTGTAGACCTTCATCAGCTTTTTCACCAGTTCACTTTCGGGGGCAACATAAAGCTGCTCGTTGTACATGCCGTCCACCAGATAGAAGCCGTTTTCTTCAAACTGGGCCTTTACCTGGGGGCCGCACTGGTCAAAGCTTTTGGTCACGGGATAGCGGTAGTTGAGGCCAACGGTCAGCTCCACGCCGTCGCTGGCAATGGTGCCCATGTTATTGGTAAGCCCCTGGGAAACTTCGTCCCACAGGGCAATGCCCAGGCTCTTGCCGTCGGTTTCCATGCCGATCTTTTCGGCCAGCAGTTTGATGGCCTTGGCCAACTGGCCTTCCAGAGGCAGCCCGTTCATAAAGATGACCAGGCGACCGATGGCGTTGACCCCCTCTTCGGGCATGGCGCCGTGGGCGCTTACCCCTTCGGCTTCGATCAGCACACCGTCGGCGGTAAGGGTGCAGGCAATGCCCTCGGCCTGCTTTGCGGCGATCTGCTGTGCCAGTTCGGGAGCACAGGCCAGCTCGGCACGGGCCCAGCCGGGCACGATGTTGGCGGCGTCGCCGCCCTCCATCTTCTTCAGGGTGATGGCCGCGCCGGGGTTCTGTTCCAGCTTGCAGCCATAGGTTTCAATGATAAGCCCCTTTTCGCCGTTGATAACGGGATATTCGGCATCGGGGGTAAAGCCCACAACGGGGTACTCGCCGCAGTGTTCGGCATAGTACTTCATGTCGGCGCTGCCGGTCTCTTCGTTCAGGCCAAAGATAACACGGACACGGCGCTTGATGGGCAGGCCGGAATCCTTGATGGCCTTCAGGCCATACAGGGCGGCATAGGTGGGGCCTTTGTCGTCCATGGTGCCGCGGCCATAGATGCGTCCGTTTTCCACCCGGCCTTCATAGGGGGGAATGCTCCAGCCCTCCCCTTCGGGAACCACGTCCAGGTGGCCCAGCACAGCCACCATTTCTTCCCCTTCGCCAAATTCGCACCAACCCACATAGTTATCCAGGTTGGTGGTGGCAAAGCCCAGCTTTTCGCAGACCCTCAGGGTATACTCCAGGCAGTCCTGTACCCCCTGGCCAAAGGGATAGCCGCTGCCGTCGTTTTTGGCTTCCACACTGGGGCAGCGGATGGCCCCCTGCAGGTCGCGGATCATCTCTTCCTTGTTCTTTTCGATCAGTTCCTGAAATCTCAAATCCGTTTCCTCCTAATATTTTTTAGGCAAAATTTCTTTGGTGTGTTCCCCTTTTTCAGCGGGAGGCGATGTCGCGGGCAACAAGGACACCGCTGGCCGAAGCGTGGGAAAGGGAGTGGGTGATGCCGCTGCCGTCGCCGATGATATACAACCCCTTGTGGCGGCATTCCAGCTTGTCGCTGACCTCCACCTCCATATTATAGAACTTTACCTCCACGCCATACAGCAGGGTGTCGTCGTTGGCGGTGCCGGGGGCAACCTTATCCAGGGCGTAGATCATTTCGATGATGCCGTCCAGCAGGCGCTTGGGCAAAACCAGGCTCAGGTCGCCGGGGGTGGCGTTGAGGGTAGGGGTGATAAAGGCTTCCTCGATGCGGTCGGGGGTGGAACGGCGGCCGCGGATCAGGTCGCCGAAGCGCTGCACAATGACACCGCCGCCCAGCATATTGCTCAGCCGGGCAATGGATTCGCCGTAGCCGTTGGAATCCTTGAAGGGTTCAGAGAAATGCTTGGCCACCAGCAGGGCAAAGTTGGTGTTTTCGGTCTGGCGGGCAGGGTCTTCATAGCTGTGGCCGTTTACGGTGATGATGCCGTTGGTGTTTTCGGTGACCACGGCGCCCTTGGGGTTCATGCAGAAGGTGCGCACCTTGTCGCCATATTTTTCGGTGCGGTAGACGATCTTGCTTTCATACAGTTCGTCGGTGAGGTGGGCAAACACGGCGGCGGGCAGTTCCACACGCACGCCGATGTCCACACGGTTGGACTTGGTGGGAATATCCAGGCTGCGGCAGACCGATTCCATCCATTTGCTGCCACTGCGGCCCACCGAGATGATGCACTCGCCGCAGTGGTAGGCGGCGTCGGCACAAAGGATCTCGTAGCCGTTTTCGGCAATTTCCACCGAAACAACGGGGGTGTCGAAGAAAAAGTCCACCTTATCCTTCAGCCAGGCGTAAAGGTTTTGCAGCACGATGTAGTTGATGTCGGTGCCCAGGTGACGCACCGAGGCATCCAGCAAATGCAGGTCGTGCTGGATGCACAGGGTCTTGAAGCGGGTGCCTGCGGTAGAGTAGAGCTTGGTGCCTTCGCCGCCAAAGCGCAGGTTGATCTCGTCTACATACTGCATCAGTTCCAGGGCATGCTTTTTGCCGATGTATTCGTGCAGGGTGCCGCCAAAGTCGTTGGTGATGTTATATTTGCCGTCGGAGAAGGCCCCCGCACCGCCAAAGCCACTCATGATGCTGCAGCTTTTGCAGCCGATGCAGCTTTTTATCTTTTCGCCATCGATGGGGCAGTGGCGTTTTTCCAGCGCATGGCCGGCCTCAAACACAGCGACCTTCAGTTCGGGGCGGCGCTGCATCAGTTCGTATGCGGCAAAAATGCCGCCGGGGCCTGCCCCAACAATAATGACATCATAATTCACGGCAATACTCTCCTTTAAAAGGTGCTTTGCGCACCGAAACATTTTGTGGGTCAGCGGGAAGTTTCTTCTCCCCCTAAATTATACGGGATTTACCGCCCATAAGCAAGCCGGGGAATGCTGCCACAACATGAAAAAACGCCCGCCGCAGATGCGGCAGAACAAATTATTCCCTTATTCCCTTTTTTCTGTGGTTGGGGAGCGGAATGGATATCGAAGGGCCTCATTTTTGCTTCGCAAAATCAGTTCTCTTTCAGTCTGCGCGAAGGAAGCGGTAGTGTGAAGGAGGAACCATTTGCGGGTTCCTCCTTCGCATCGAGCGAAGCGGAGAACCCGCCCGAAGGCGGCGGTTGCCATAAGGTAACCGGGCTCCCACCAAACAAAAAAAGACCAGTCACATTATTTATTTCAATTCTCTGCTCTCGGTTGGTGAGCGGAATGGATATCGAAGGGCTTTATTTTTGCTTCGCAAAATCAGTTCTCTTTCAGTCTGCGCGAAGGAAGTGGTAGTGTGAAGGAGGAACCTTTTGCGGGTTCCTCCTTCGCATCGAGCGAAGCGGAAAGCCCGCCCGCAGGCGGCGGTTGCCAAAGGCAACCGGGCTCCCACAAAACAAAAAAAGACCAGTCATACTGACTGG